>JAUZQA010000365.1 GCA_030705665.1 Bacillota bacterium | reverse complement strand
TTTGGATGGAATTCTTCAATGTATCCTTTTGGTGAGTATTGAGCACAACGAAATGATCAGGGTGAAAGTCAATTCGTGATGGATGAGTATGGATATAGTCCGCCAGCTTTTTTAATGGCTCTTTTAACGGATTAAAATAATCCCAATCAGATAGTTCCTCATGATTGGCAAGCGGAATAAGCCTCGAGCTTAATCGAAAAAAGTGAATTTCATTGGCGGCGTTATGCTTTAAAAGCCGCAGGCAGTTTTCTAAATTTGTAGCCGCAATCCGTTCAAGCTTCCTTATTGCTGCTTCCCGATCCTTCAATTGTTGAAATTGGGCAAATGTCATTGTTTTAGATGGGGAACAGTTTTGCAGCTCAACGCTCATGGCTACATAACCCAGCCGCACAATCGTCATCACAAATTCCTCCTCAGGGTTACTTATATTTAATGTTCCCTCTGAAAAAGAAAGCTACCCCGATAACGAAAAAAAGGCACGGATATATATCCATGCCTTGCATATTAATGATTATAGGTTCTTGGTTTTGGTTTGCCTGCTCCGCGTTTTTCACCTGCTCCACGTTTTTCACCTGAGCGTGGTTTCATTTGACCCTTGTTCCGTCTTGAATCGTGGTTTCTTGAGTCATTGCTTCTTCTGCCGCGATCCTGTGGTTTACGATCTCTTCTCGATGGAAGAGGCTGTTCCTCAGTAAGCTTAACCGGCGTTGTATCTGGTTCTTTGGTTAGCATTTTCAAAACCGCTGCAATGACAACGGATGAATCGTAATTTTCGAGAAGTTCCTCAGCCGCTGCTTTGTAATACTCCAAATTATTCTCATCAATTGTTTGGACAATCTTATCCACAACTGCTTTTTGCTGACCTTCCAATGCTTCTGCCAAGGTTGGCGGCGTCATTCTTTCCATTTTGCGTTTAGTTGTTTTTTCTACAACTGCAAGATAGGATTTTTCACGTGGAGTAATAAAGGTTAAGGCTACCCCAGCATTACCTGCACGTCCTGTCCGGCCAATACGGTGAACATAACTTTCAGGATCCTGTGGAATGTCAAAATTATAAACATGGGTAACACCAGAAATATCCAAGCCCCTTGCTGCAACATCAGTTGCTACAAGCACATCTATCGAGCCTTCTTTAAACTTACGAAGAACAGATAAACGTTTTGCCTGGCTTAAATCGCCATGAATACCTTCTGCAGTATAACCCCTAAGGTTTAACGCTTCCGCCAACTCATCAACACGTCGTTTTGTCCGCCCAAATATAATAGCCAATTCTGGTGCTTGTATATCAAGCAGTCTTGTCAAAACATCAAACTTATTCTTTTCCTGAACTTCTATATAATATTGATCAATTAAAGGTACGGTCATTTCCTTCGTTTTCACGCGAACAATTTGAGGGTCCTTCATAAATCTCTCGGCCATTCTTTGGATTGGCGCAGGCATCGTCGCAGAGAAAAGCAATGTCTGCCGATCAGTTGGAATTTGCGCAAGAATAGCTTCAATATCTTCAATAAAGCCCATGTTCAACATTTCATCCGCTTCATCAAGGATGGCTGTGTGGACATGATCCAAACGGATTGTTCTGCGATTAATATGATCGAGCACACGTCCTGGCGTTCCCACAATAATATGTGGATATTTTTTTAATGACCGAATTTGTCGCTGAATGTCCTGACCTCCGTAGATCGGAAGAACACGTACTTTTTTACCCGATCCAATTTTATAGAGCTCCTCTGAAACTTGGATCGCAAGTTCACGAGTCGGGGCAATAATAATTCCTTGAATAGCATCCACGTTCAAATCAACTTTTTCAACTAGTGGAATACCAAACGCTGCAGTTTTACCTGTACCAGTTTGAGCTTGCCCAATTAAATCTTTGTTTTGCAGGCTTAACGGAATTGTTTCTGCCTGAATCGGAGTTGCTTCCTCAAAGCCCATTCGAAGGACGGCTTTTAACGTCGCGGAACTAATACCTAATTCTTGAAACTTTGTCAAATTTTTCATTCTCCTTCATTTATATCCAAATATATTTTATTTTGTGTAGAAAATTCTGTTCCTAAAATTACTACATACTACACACCCAACTCTATTTTAGCAAAAAAAAGACATTCCTCCAAAGGAGTATGCCCTGAATTTTCTACGCTTTAGACATGCTGTATACAATCTTAGCATTAACCTTTCAAAAAAGCAATAAACCACAGGATTCCATGCTTTAGGAAAAAGGGGCTTCTTTCTCCGAAAAAACAAATATGAGGTTGTTTCTATTATTTTTCATTAATAATGATTAATTCATTCATATGTTGCGAAAATCACCATTATTTTTGTAAAGAAGTAACAATTTCCTCAAGCTTCATCCCACGAGATGCTTTTACAAGAACTAACGTATTTTGGTCAACATGGCGTACTAATTCTTTACTTAATTCCTGCTTATCTGTAAAAACAAACACTTTATCTTCGCCTAATCGATTTACGGCCCCATTTGCAATCTCTGTCCCTAATTGCCCATACGTAAACAGCACATCGATTTTTTCAGGATTTAGCCCTTCCCCAATTTGACGATGATATTGCTGTTCCTGCGGCCCCAATTCAAGCATATCTCCAAGAACAAGGATTTTTTTCTCATATCCTTGAAGGTTTGCTACTAATTCAATAGCTGCCATCATTGAAGTAGGGCTGGCATTATAGGCATCATTGATTACTTTTTCCCCATGTTTACCTTCAACAATTTCCATCCTCATATTGGTTAGCTTTACCTCTTTTAAGCCTTCCGCCATTTTTTCAAATGGTATTGAAAAATAATGAGCAATTAACATGGCAGCGAGCGCATTCATAATATTATGAGTTCCTAAAACAGGCAAATCAAAGCGTTGTTTTGACATGTTTATATTGAATACACTGCCTTTGTTTGTTTGTGTAAAATCAGTTGGAAAGATAGTGTTTGTGTCACTTCGTCCGAACGTTTGTAATTGGACATTCGGTTTGAATTGGTGGATTCTCTCCATTAGCAATGGTTCATCCCCGTGTAATACAGCCAAACCTCCTGGCTTCAGCCCTTGCATAATTTCTAGCTTGGCCTCTGCAATCCCTTCCCTTGAGCCAAGATCAAGCAGATGTGATTCACCAATATTCGTAATGACGACTGCATCGGGACGAGCAAGCTTTGTTAAAAATTCAATTTCCCCTCTGCCGCTCATTCCCATTTCCAACACGGCAATCTCCGTCTCTTCCCTCAAACCTAAGACAGTTAAAGGAAGACCCAAATGATTGTTTAAATTTCCTTCTGTTTTTTGGACTTTATATTGGAGGGACAAAAGATTCGTTGTCATATCTTTAGTTGTCGTTTTTCCATTACTGCCGGTAATACCCACCACTTTAACAGCTAATTGTTCCCGGTACTTTCTGGCAAGTTCCTGTAAAGCCGTTAAGCAATCATCCACGATCAAAACAGGCAGATCAAGCGGCGGATTCGGGACGTCCTTTTGCCAAAGAGCAGCAGCCGCACCTTTTTTAATCGATTCCGCCACATACTTGTGACCATCTGCATGCTCCCCTTTAAAAGGAACAAACAGATTTCCTTTTTCGATCTTGCGCGAATCAATGGATACTCCTGTAATGTTTACCTCAAAAAATGAAGTAAGGTCGTTTTGCACAGGGATCATTTCCACTATCTGTTTTATCGTTCGCTTTATCATGTTTTCTCCTCCAAAGTATGGAATGAATAAAGTGACACGGCTTTAAGCCGTGTCCCGAGTTGTTTAAACCGTATACTTAATCCGTTGTTTTTCTGCATGCCGTTCGATGGCAAGGGAAACAAGACGTTCAATTAAACTTGGATAATCAAGACCGGTTTCTTTCCACAAAAGAGGGAACATGCTGACAGGTGTAAAGCCAGGCATTGTATTTACTTCGTTAATCAATGCCTTTCCATCCTTTGTCAGGAAGAAGTCGGCACGAACGAGCCCTGAGCAGTCTAATGCTTTAAATGCTTTAATGGCTGTCTCTTGAATCTGGGCATATTCTTCTTTTTTGATATCAGCTGGAATAATTAAAACGGTACTTTCATCTTCATATTTCGCTTTATAGTCATAAAAATCCTTTTTCGGAACAATTTCTCCCGCAACTGAACATTGTGGTTCGTCATTTCCAAGGACAGCCACTTCGACCTCACGGGCAATGACACCCTCTTCAATAATCACTTTACGGTCAAACTGGAATGCTTCAACAAATGCTGCTTCTAACTCTTCACGGTTCGTACATTTACTAATGCCGACACTTGAGCCAAGGTTCGCAGGTTTCACAAAGCAAGGATAGCCAAGTTCATTTTCAACAGTTTGATAAGCGTCTGTTTTAGCTTTTTCCCATTCGCTGCGAATAAAAGCAACATAATTCACCTGCGCCAAGCCTGCTTGCGCAAAAATATTTTTCATCACAATTTTATCCATTCCAGCAGAAGAAGCAAGAACTCCATTTCCTACATATGGAAGGTTAAGTAATTCTAGTAAGCCCTGAACCGTTCCATCTTCTCCGTTTGGCCCATGCAATAGCGGGAAAATGACATCAAGCTGGGCATCATTTTTTTCGGATTGGAAAAGAGTTGGTGCCAGTGCTAATGGTGATAATTCGTTCCCATTTGAAAATTCAAGTTCTTTCACATCTTTTGCTGGCTCAACTAACTGTGGTCCTTTAATCCATTGCCCCTGAGTGGTTATGTAAATAGGATAAACTTCAAATTTTTCCAGATTTA
>JAUZQA010000364.1 GCA_030705665.1 Bacillota bacterium | reverse complement strand
TAACATTGTTTGCTCAAACAGGCCAATCGCCCCCCTGATAAACCATATCCCAAAACATATATTCAAATCGGGAGGTTGTTAAAAAGTGCTCTTCGATCACGTCAAGTTCACGCTTTGGTTTGCCTTCAACAAGTTTATTCAACTTCTCAATTAACCAAGTGGTTAACTCTCCGAACTCGGCTGAAGAATACATTTTAACCCAATCACCATATAAAGGATGTTCGATCGATCCAGGGTGGTTTTCTACTAACGATTTTCCAATTTCCCAGTAGCTCCACATACATGGCAGCAATGTAGAAATGAGCTCATCTAATGAACCATTTTGGGCGACATTTAACATATATCGGGTATAGGCCAGATTGATTGGTGTTGGCCTAGTTTCTTCAAGCTCTTGATGGGTAATCCCAAACCTTTCGGCATATTGGCGATGAAGATCCATTTCACCATGTAATGTTTCATCAAGAAGCTTGGCAAAATAAGCCATGGTTTCAATATCCCTTGCCTTTACCGACCCAAAAGCAAATAGCTTTGCATAATCAATCAGAAAGACATAATCCTGCTTCATATAGCGGATAAAACTTTCCGCAGGTAACTCGCCTGTGCCTAATCCAACGACAAAAGGATGCTTGTGGGTTTTTTCCCAAATCCCGCTGACCTTCTCATAAAGTATTTGCGAGAATTTCATCCTTCCTCCCCCTTCCTGGTATTACACCACTGGGCAATAAAGACAGCCATCACTTTTGTAAAGTCTAACAATTGTTGAACTTCTACTTTTTCATTCACTGAATGGGCATCCTCTAATTTTCCCGGCCCGAAAATGACAGTCGGTATACCTGCTCGTCCAAGCCAGCCTGCATCCGTTACCGTTGAAGACATTCCGATATTTGGTTTCTCAGCTAATGTGTTTTCAAAGGTTTTGGCAAGAATGCTTGTACCCTGATGATTCGGATCAATCTCTAAAGAAGGGAAAATTTCGCCGCGGTCTTCAATCATCGACTTTCCGCCCCAAACAAATTCAGGCGGATTTTCACGCAGCCAAGGATCAGCACTGGCGACTGCACGGATATGCGCTTCGATTTCTTTCGTAACGTCTTCATAGTCTTCGTTCGGATAAAAATGAACAGTCACCCACAATGCACAGCGATCAGCGATAAAAGCAGCATGTCTGCCCCCCTCAATGACGGCAGGATTGATCGTATTTACTCCTGGTGCAAAGCCTTCATAGCTTTTTGTCACAGCCCAATGCCGTTCAAGCTCTTGAAGACCAGCGATAACCTTCATCATTTTTTCAATCGCGCTGGCACCTTTAACACCGCCACCAGCATGAATCATTTTGGAACGAATCCCATCATGAAATGTTTCTTTGCTTTGGATAATAATCCAGCCGGTGATAACACCGCCTTGTCCTTGAATATGTAAATCACTTGTATCGACAACAACAGCATAATCCGCGGTGTAGCCTTTTTCCGTGCAATCCAATGTTCCAGCCTCACCAACTTCTTCACCGATCACCGACTGAAATTGCAGGTCTCCATTTAATTCTATTCCAAGTTCTTTTAGAATTTTGATAGCGATTAATGATGCCGCAATTCCACCTTTCATGTCGGCAACTCCACGCCCATACACATTTGCAGCTTTGATCCATGTCTTAAATGGAGAGGAATTCCATTCTTTATCATCCCCAACTTCTGCCACATCAACATGTCCATTTACAATTAGGCTTTTGTATAACTCTGATGATTTTCCAGGCAATATCCCGACAACATTGGAATCACCTGGGTAAACCTCCCACATATCCGTTTTAAAGCCAAGTTCGCTTAAGTAGCCGCTAATATAATCCTGAACATGATTGGTATTACGGGCAGGAGGACTAACCGTGGGAAACGCGACAAGATCTGCTAATAATTCCAAAAGTTCATTTTGTCTCGCTTCAACCTCATGTGAGATTTTTTTGATCAACTCATCCGATGCTGGTAACATTTGCTCACCCCTAAAGAAGATATGATTTTTCAATTAGGATACTCAGAAAACTAAAAAACCCGCTCCATTTCTAAGGAAATGAGCGGGTTAAAAGCAATGTTAAATAAACATTAAAAGACAAAAATATTATTTTTCCATCTTCCCTCCGCTGGCATCATCCAGATCAGGTTCAAAGGGTTTAGAACAACGTTCCATCTCAGCCTATGGCTCCCCTAGTGAAAAGCGTATTCAATTCTAGTACCTTTTAAAGTTTAGCATATCTAGTAAATATGTAAAGCAATATATCTTATCGGAAAAATTTCATATTTACCCTGTTCTCAGTCTAATCTAACCAGTCTACCTAATCATATAATTCCCATGCTAGTTTTAAAGAATCCACAATATAATCAGCGATTTCTTCTATGTCATGGTTATCAGTAAGGACTTTAGAATGATGGGTTTCATATATCCCTTGTCTGCTTATAAAAAGCTCCTCTATTTCTTCGATCGTTTTCCCTTGGAGTACTGGACGGCTGTCAATAATTAAGCTTATCCGGTCTTTCCATGAATCCCAGGATAGGTCTAAGAAAAACACAATACAAGAATTTAAGCATTCTTTTTTTATTTCTTCCTGTAAAAATGCTCCGCCGCCAACAGAAACGACGTGAAGCCGCTGCTTGGCAAACTTAATCGTCAGTTCCTTTTCCTTTTCTCTAAAGGCTTTTTCACCATATTCCTTAAAAACCTGTGGTATTGGCATATTAAACTCTTTTTCAAGTTCCACATCGATATCAATAAAGTCTCGATATAATTTTTTTGCTACACTCCTGCCAATTGTTGTTTTTCCTACGCCCATGAAGCCAATAAAAACAATACTTCTCTCCTTTAAAGGAAGTACACCATTCCGCAACGTTATTCCCCCTCGACAAAAACAAACGTACGCAATCCATTTCCACCATATATGGTCGATTTTTGTCATGATAAGTTACTCTAAATGTATCATACCATATGTCTGAATGGTTATTAACAAATATAGTAAAAACACTTTTTTTCTAAAAATAATATTTTCCATAAACACCATATTCAACTTTTAAAATTTTGTAACTAAGCTTTCACATTTCTGCAACAGGTTTCTCATTCATCCATCCAATTATTGCGTAAAATATAGATATAGAGAGAAAGCATTTTATCAATCCATCTGCTGCAGGAATGGTTAACCAGATTTAGTTCATAGAAACAAAGTGCATCCATACTAAACCTCCAGTGAAAGGAATGTTGTGATTATGATGAAATATTCAGAGGTAAAAGAAAAGTTAGAGGCTTCTAAGCTTGAATTAGTAAAAAAATTAAACAATCCCAGCCTGACTAAAGAAGAATATGAAACAATTAAAAAGTCGATTGATAATTACGATTATATTATTGAATTAACAGATATGAATCATTTTGAACGAGGAGCAATTGTTCATTGAAAAGAGCGAATTCGCTCTTTTTTTATTGTCATTTTGCTTGGAAGAAGGTATAATCCATTTAAATACCCATTTAACATATCGGAATTGTTATATATAAAAGGAGGCCCTTATGACTGAATATAGTTTTGTTATTATTCACGGACTTGGCGGCAGCAGCGCAGATCATTGGCAAACTTGGTTAGCAAATACATTGAAACAGCGAAATTTCAATGTTTTTTACCCTACTTTTTCAAAATTCAATCGTCCCAATTTGGATATTTGGCTTAAAGAATTAAAATCCACATTAGAAGCAGTTCCTAAACATCACAAAACGATTATTATAACGCATAGTCTTGGCGGCATACTTTGGCAGCATTATACTGCATCGGAAGATAACAGAATAGCTGATCAGGTAATACTTGTAGCACCGCCTTCTCCTTCAGTTGTCATCCCTGCTGCAAAATCGTTTTTTCCTGTTCCATTAAGCGGTACAAACCTAAGAAGGGTTTCTGAAAAAACATTATTTATTAACTCCACCAACGATCCATATTGCAGTATTGAAGATGCCATCCAATATTTAAGACTTGGTTTGCCGGTCATTTCACTTCCTAATGCGGGGCACATCAATGTAGAATCCGGACACGGCAGCTGGCCATGGATATTGGATTTATGCGAGAGGTTTGTTAATGACTCTAATCCTGTATACACACTCTAAAGAAAATCCCTTATTAAAAAAACCTTCCATCAAATAGGCATATTAGATGGAAGGTTTTTAGCTTTTTAGTTTGTTTTATTCACGAATTCATTTGTGTATGTTTTCTTTACATCAATATTTTTAACACCTGGTTTGAAAGAAGTAAGGATTTTTTGAACGTTTTCTGGAACGCCAGCAGGCATTTTTCCATCAGTTGTGAACATTGGAAGCTGACCTTTCAATGCTTGGATGTATAAGTTTTTGTCGCCTGCATAATAGTCAGTTGGCATTTTAGCAGCAATTTCTTCAGGAGTGTGCGTGCTCATCCATTTTAATGTCTTAACATAAGCGTTTACAAGCTTTTGAATAACATCTTTGTGTGTATTAACATAAGAGGATTGCATATAAAGGCTTGTAGAAGCATAACCTCCGCCTAACGCTTTATTAGATGCATCCTTATGGTTCATATCAACCAACGGGAAGGCCAAATTCTGATTTTCTAACATTGTTGCTGTAGGTTCACTCGTAACCGCTGCATCAATTTTGCCATTTTGCATGGCCGCAATCAATGTGGCACCGGCACCGACTGGAAGAGGTGTATAATCACTTTCTTTACCTCCGCCTTTTACAACATTGTACGTTGCTAACATGTTCG
>JAUZQA010000363.1 GCA_030705665.1 Bacillota bacterium | reverse complement strand
GAAAATCTTCCTTTGTGGGATTCGATCATTCAGCTTTTGGGAGATGAATATGATGATATCCAAACCTCCGTCGATAGCTCAAAGATACTGGTACTTTTTTTGACAGAAAAAGATTTATTTGGGGATCGGCAGGAGTTTATCACTGGAGCAAAGGATTATTTCACTCAACCCGGTCAAGAGGCTGAATTTAAGGGTCGCATCAAGGCTTTATTAAAAGAAAGTGGCAGAAAAAAGAAAAATAAGATTATTCAATATCGTGGAATCCAACTATTGGGAAAAGAGCATGGCGTACTAGTAGAAGGAAACTCAATGAAACTAACTGCTAAACAGTATCGACTACTAGAATATTTAATCAAAAATAAGGGTGCAAATTTAACAAAAGAGCAGATATATGACCATGTTTGGGGATTTGATTCTGGAACGACAACAGCGATTGTTGAAGTGTTTATCCACCATTTACGCAAAAAATTACAGCCCTTCGGTTACCACTCTGACATTAAAACAATCCGTGGTGTGGGTTATATGTTAAAGAAAGAATAATTAATTCCTAGACCGTTTATAGTTTGTTAAGAAACTCTTAATATTTTTTAGATATAGTTAAGTCATAGAAACAAATTATTTTTAAAAATTTGTAATAGATGAGGAGTGAACCTGATGGATTTTAATCACGATTCAGAAAACCGAAATTTACCATATACATCAGAAAATACAGAGAGTGAGGAATTAATAAACCAAGGCAGTAGAAATGAAGATGTAGATTTCTCACGTTATGAGCAATTAAATAGTGTGGGAAAACAGAAGCGTGAAGGGAAGGGGAGTCTAAGAGTCATTCTCTCGGCGATCACCGCGGGAGTGGTTGGCTCAGCTATTACATTAGCTGTACTCCCACATACAGATTATTTTAACAATCTTTCTAATGGAAATAACGGAACGGTTAGCCAGCAAACCACGACAGCTTCTGCCGTCCAAACAGTATCTGCTAAGCCATCTGCTTCCTCTGGTACAGGTTCCATTGCGGATACGGTGGATAAAGTTTCTAAAACGATTGTAGGCATTGAAAATTTTCAACAGCAAAACACAAGTTCAAATAGTTTTTTTGGAAGCAATGGGAGCACTGATAACTCAAGCGGTTCAAATAGCTTTGGCAGCTTTGGAAACAGTGGTGATTATGGATCTGGGAACAGCTCACAAGCAGTGGAAACAGGCTCAGGGTCAGGGATTATTTTTCAGAAAAATGCTGATAGTGCCTATATTGTAACAAATAACCATGTTGTTGAGGGAGCAACAAAACTAGAGATTTCATTGTATAGCGGCCAAAAAACAACTGCAACAGTGGTTGGCACAGATGCGTTAACCGATCTTGCCGTTTTAAAGATCGATCCAAAATATGTAACTGATACCGCAGCGTTTGGTGATTCTTCAAGATTACGTTCTGGTGATCAAGTATATGCAATCGGAAATCCGCTAGGGCTTGATTTATCAAGAACGGTTACACAGGGAATTGTGAGTGCTGTTAATCGTTCAATCGCTGTGAATACCTCTGCGGGGAATTGGGAAACAAATGTAATCCAGACAGATGCGGCAATTAACCCTGGAAATAGCGGTGGAGCGCTAATCAACACACAAGGGCAGGTTATTGGTATCAATAGTTTAAAGATTTCTGAGAGTGGGGTTGAGGGGTTAGGATTTGCGATTCCAAGTAATGACTTCATTCCAATTGTAAACCAATTAATTAAAAGCGGAAAAGTAGAGCGCCCTTACTTGGGTGTGGGTATGGCAGATTTAAGTGAAGTTCCGCAGGCATATTTGGCTGACCTGCCAAACAATGTTCAAAATGGAGTCATGATCACCCAAGTCCAGCAACAATCAGCTGCAGCAACCAGCGGATTAGAGCAAAAAGATGTTATTGTTTCCATGAATGGAACATCAATTAGCAGCTCGACCGATTTAAGAAAATATTTATATACAAAAGTAAAAATTGGTGACACTGTAAAATTCGGTATCTATCGAAATGGTAAGCAAATGAATATCGACGTAAAACTTACAGCTCAAGCTCAAACAAATTAAGGAAATAAAAAAGGCATGAGCCTGGTACAATAAATACCAGGCTCATGCTATTTAACTTATATATTTTTTTAGCTGTAAAAAGGAACCATTTAACATAATGTAGCCTTTTTGTCATAACATTTAAAGCGGAGGTGATATGGATGCCGAGGGCAAAATATAGATCATCGGATGTCGCTCTAATGGCAAGGATGATGAGAGCAGAAGCTGAAGGTGAAGGAAAACTGGGAATGTTGCTTGTAGGCAATGTAATCGTAAATCGTGTAAAAGCCGATTGTTTAGACTTTAAAGGACTAAGGACAATTCCACAAGTAATTTTTCAAGTCCAAGGAGGAAATTATTCTTTTGAAGCTGTTCAAAAGGGTAATGTGTTTTACCAAGCTGCGAGAGGTGTAGAGAAAAGATTAGCAAAACAAACTTTGGACTACTGGACGCATTCTCCTGCTAAATATTCCTTATGGTATTTCAATCCTCATGCCCCATGCCCGCCAACATGGTACAGCCAGCCGGCTTCAGGGCAGTATAAACAGCATTGTTATTATGAACCGAAAGAATGTCCGAGTGCATATAGCTGGTAAAACAATGAATCCCGCATAAAAAGAATCCCTCTTGTGCAGAAAGCAGGAAAGCACCTGCTGCATCGGAGGGATTTATTTCTGTGGTTTAAACTTATTATTTAGGGTAACAAATGGTAAAGCAGACCTGCCCATTTTGATTTTCGACCTTAATGCTTCCATGATAAAAATTAACAATTTTTTGAGAAATACTTAAACCAAGCCCGAAATTTCCTTTATCTCCTTTATAAAGGGATTTGAAAATTTGCTTTAAATCTTTTTCAGATAGTAAAGGACCATCATTCTTTATTTCGATCATCCAGGATGACCCACTATCTTTCAAGGAAACTTGGATTAATTTCTTTGCATATCGAAGCTGATTTTCTAGAATATTTTCGATCGAGACTCGAATACGATCCGGGTTTCCTAATATTACGGCTTGTTTTGATTCAATATTTAAGTCCCATGATATATCTCCATTTACTGCCTGAAAATTTGCGATTAGATAAGGTAATAACTTATTGAGATATACATCGTCTTTTTCTTTGTCATTATCTAAAACATAGTCAAGTGTGTTTAAATACAAAACTTGTTTAATCTTTTTCTCAAGACGGACAGCTTCATTTTTAATAATCGCCGCAGGTTCTTCAGCAGAATCTTCATACATCCCATCAATAATCGCTTGAGCGTAGCTCATGATGACCATTACTGGTGTTTTTAAATCATGAGAAATACTTTGAAGGAATTTTTTTTCTTCCTCATCTGCTAATTTTAATGATTCTTTCATTTCCTTCATCGCTATAGCTAATCGCCCAATTTCATCCTCATTTTTTAAATCAAGGTCGTGATCCCACTCTTTATTTGCGATTCGTTTTGTGTAGCGTTCTAACTGTTTTAGCGGTTTTGCAATATTATTTGCAATGACCTTAGACAAAGGTAAACTTAAAAGAATGACCAAGATTCCAATCAGGAAAATTTGAGGTAAACTTTCATTGTTAACCATGCTTTGGTAGGAAATTAAATATGATTGGCCAGTTACTTTACTAATTTCAATCAAATAAGTCATATTATTAATGTTTTTCTTAAGACTTTGATTCGTTTTACCCGTTATGAAATTACTCATTGTGACCATTAAAGACTTATCCACATGTTCATCGTCATGACTTATAAAACTGATTTTCCCAGTCTTTTTATCAATAACAAAATTAAACGTATGCTCGTGTTTTGCAAATCCGATTATGTCTGTATCAATCTGTTTTCCTTTTACAGAATTCAATACAAGCTGATGCGTAAGCTGCAGTCCATGCACGGCTTTATCTTCATTCATTCGATTAATAATAAAGGTGAATGCGAGGGAAACAACCAGTACAATGATGGTAATGATCACCGATATGATGAACCAAATTCTCATGGTAAGTGATTTAAATTTCATCATTTTACTGCCAATTTATAGCCAAACCCGTAGACGGTTTCAAGATTCATTCTGGCTAATTTCTTTCTTAATCTTCTTATTGTGTCATCTACAACCCGATCAGATCCAAAATAATTATCGCCCCATACTTTTTCGAGGATTTGCTCCCTTGACACGACGGTATTACTGTTTTCAATAAAATAGAGCAGCAGAGTAAATTCTTTGTTGGTCAGAATAATTTCCTGGCCATCGTCAAACACTGTACGCTGCTTAAAGTCAACCAGATAGTCTTCTAAATGAAAATCAGCGGAAGGCTCTTCTTTATTGCTGTGCAAACGTTGGACGATTTTATTTGTTCGAATGACTAATTCCCTTGGTAAAAAGGGCTTTGATAAATAATCATCACTGCCTAATTCCAGCCCTACGACTCGATCCAGTTCTTGGTTCCTTGCTGACATAAAAATGACTGGCGTTTCTTGATTATACTCTTTTATTGCTTTAATTAATTGGTACCCGTCAATATCGGGCAGCATAATATCTAAAATCCAGAGATCAGGCAAGTCTTGAACTTTTTGAAGAGCTGGCTCACCTTCAAAAAAGGATACTACTTTGTATCCTTCTTTTTCTAAATATTTTTTAAGTAACTGATTAAGATGTTCTTCATCTTCAACTAAATAGATTGTAGCCATTTCCACACCACCATAATAATCAATTTTAAAGATTACAATCAGTTTT
>JAUZQA010000362.1 GCA_030705665.1 Bacillota bacterium | reverse complement strand
AAGCCATTAGTTGATGTGATCCTGGATACGGCAGGTCAAAAAGGGACAGGAAAGTGGACTAGCCAAAGTGCACTAGATCTTGGAATTCCACTTTCCGTTATTACAGAGTCTGTATTTGCCCGTTTTATTTCTGCCATGAAAGAGGAACGTGTGAAAGCTAGTAATATCCTTCAAGGTCCAGCTAAACGGGAATTTTCCGGAAATAAAAAAGAGTTCATTGAACTAGTTCGTAAGTCATTGTATTTAAGTAAAATTGTTTCGTATGCCCAAGGCTTTTCCCAGTTGAAAGTTGCATCAGAAGAATATAATTGGAATTTAAGACCAGGAGAAATCGCCATGATCTTCCGTGGCGGATGTATTATCAGAGCTCAGTTCTTACAAAATATCAAGGATGCGTATGATCGTAATCCAAACTTAGATAATTTATTGTTGGATGAGTATTTCCATTCGATTGTCGAAAACTATCAGGAAGCAGCTCGGGAAGTAGTGACGGTTGCTATTAAAGCGGGAGTCCCTGTTCCAGGATTAGCAAGTGCCATTGCTTATTATGACAGCTATCGCTCTGAGGTCCTCCCTGCTAATTTACTGCAGGCACAAAGAGACTACTTTGGCGCTCATACCTATCAAAGAAATGACCGAGAAGGCACATTCCATACAGATTGGCTAAATCTTTAAGAGAATACGTAAAAACAGGCAAGGGTATATTTTCTCGCCTGTTTTTTATTGAAAAAACCAAAAAAAGTGGACAACGATTGTTGTCCACTCCAAAAAGGGGGAATACTAGAAAGCCTTATAATCAAAGGTTTGACAGTTTTCCTTTTTTTTATACGAAAGAAAAATAAAAAATTTTTCAGTTAGACTCAGGCAGACGTTAACTGTGATGTAGGAATATCTAAAACTGTTGAAATTTTTAAGAGTGTCTCATTACTTGGAACTTGTCTCCCGGATTCATAATCATCAATCTTTTTAGCTCCAATTCTCAATTTCTGAGCTAGATCTTCTTGAGACATGTTTCTTCTTTCTCGAATCGTTTTAATATTTTCACCAAGTGAACTCATATTATACACCTCTCTTTAGATATTTACCTTCTCTCATTTTAACATTGATTTCCCTAATTTTTTAATTAATTATTTAAAACATTTTGTTAATTGTGTAATATTTTAGATGAAATTTCATTCTATTTTCACTATCGACTTTTGATAAATTTTTTTAAATGTGATATAATTTCTTATTGCATATATAAAAGGAATAAAATTTAGTTAGATATAGGAGTGTTTACATGTCAGAAAAGATTGAAATAGGGAGTATTTTACAAGGAAAGGTAACAGGGATACAGCCATATGGTGCATTCGTTGCCCTTGACGAAAAAACACAAGGCCTTGTTCATATTTCTGAAATTACTCATGGTTTTGTTAAGGACATTAACGAACATTTAAAAGTTGGAGACGAAGTAAAAGTTAAAGTTTTATCCATTGATGAAGAAGCAGGAAAAATTGGCTTATCTATTCGTGCAACGGAAGAAGCACCTGTTCAATCAACTGTTAAACCAAAGAAGGCACGTAAACGCCAAGCGGCAACAATTTTGCCTGAAGAAGAGGAACAACAGGGATTCAATACTTTAAAAGAAAAGCTTCAAGAGTGGATTGACCAATCACAAAAAGAAGATTTAATTAAAAAGTAAACACTGCAAGGGGTCTAGCCTTATCAATAGGTTAGGCTTTTTATTATATTAAAAAAATAAAAAGCCTTGCAACTTAATCAGCTGCAAGGCAAGGGATTACTTATCTTGTTGGATTTGGTTCAGGCTCTCGCTCCAATTGTTCATTCGGTTTAAACAAAAGCCCAAGATTTATAAGACCGGCAACACCTACTAGTCCATAAATAATTCTGGAGATTGCTGCATTTTGGCCTCCAAAGATACTCGCTACAAGATCAAATTGGAAAAAACCAATTAACCCCCAATTAATTGCTCCGATAATAGTTAGTACTAGTGCAATGCGCTGAATTGTACTCATAAACTGCCTCCTTATTCAGATATTCTATTATAGAATGAAGCTGTTCTTTTAAAAATATGCAACATGAAAGAAATAAGTTTTATTTTTCCGAAATAGGAAAAGATAAGATGCCATCTTTGCAAATAAATGCAAAATCAATAATAATATGAAATGAAAGGAAGGATAATCTATGCAGAATTTCACTTTTTATAACCCAACAAAATTAATTTTTGGAAAAAACCAGCTGGAACAATTGAAATCAGAAATTCCTTTATATGGAAATAAAGTGTTGCTTGTTTATGGCGGCGGAAGTATTAAACGAAGCGGTATATATGAAAATGTAATTAGTACCTTAAAGGAAATTGGTGCACAAGTTTCCGAGCTTTCTGGCGTTGAGCCTAATCCTCGTTTAACCACTGCAAAAAGAGGAATTGATATTTGTCGCGAAGAGGGTATTCAGTTTATCCTTGCTGTTGGCGGCGGAAGTGTCATTGACTGTACAAAACTGATTGCGGCTGGCGCAAAGTATAATGGGGATGCCTGGGATTTAGTGACTAGGAAGGCTGCTGCCACGGAAGCACTGCCATTTGGTGTTGTACTTACCCTTGCGGCTACCGGCTCAGAAATGAATTCCGGTTCTGTTATCACGAATTGGGAAACAAATGAAAAATATGGCTGGGGAAGTCCTGTTACATACCCGAAGTTTTCCATTTTAGATCCTGAAAATACATATACAGTACCTCAAAATCAAACTGTTTACGGTATGGTTGACATGATGGTCCATACGTTGGAGCATTATTTCCACCTTCAGGAGAATACCTTATTACAGGATAGGATGCTGGAGGGACTGCTTCGTACTGTCATTGAAACGGCGCCAAAGCTTATTAATGACCTTGAGAATTATGAATACAGGGCAACGATTCTCTACAGTGGAACAATGGCTTTAAATGGCATGCTTTCAATGGGCTTCCAAGGTGATTGGGCGACCCATAATCTTGAGCACGCTGTTTCAGCAGTTTATGATATCCCACATGGCGGCGGACTGGCCATTCTTTTCCCTAACTGGATGAAGCATAACCTAAATGTGAAACCTGAACGCTTTAAACAGCTTGCTGTAAGAGTATTTGGCGTTAATCCAGATGGAAAAAGTGCTGAAGAAGCAGGTCTTGAAGGAATTGATAAACTGCGTGAATTCTGGAACGGTATTGGTGCACCTTCTCGTCTGGCAGATTATGACATCGATGACAGCCAGGTAGAATTAATGGCAGATAAAGCAATGGTGAATGGAGAATTTGGCGGTTTTGCCAAATTGAATAAAGAAGATTGCATTGCCATTTACACCGCCTCTCTTTAAAGAAGAAACCCGGGCAGACCCTGTCCGGCTTTCTTTATCATTTTTTTGAAAAATTTTTTATGTAAGGGGTATCATACAAAAGAGCAATCTTGATAATCTGTCAAGCATTGGTTAAAGTGATAATGAAACATAAAAAGGAGGATCTTCATGACACATATTCGTTTTGATTACTCAAAAGCATTAACTTTCTTTAGTGAGCATGAACTTACATATCTAAGTGACTTTGTTAAAGTTGCTCATCATTCTTTACATGAGAAAACAGGGGCGGGCAATGACTTTTTAGGATGGATTGACCTTCCAGTTGATTATGATAAGGAAGAGTTTGCACGTATTCAAAAATCAGCGTCCAAGATCAAATCTGATTCAGATGTTTTATTGGTTATTGGGATTGGCGGATCCTACCTAGGGGCACGGGCTGCTGTTGAAATGCTTAATCATAGCTTTTATAATGCTGTTTCGAAAGAAAAACGGACGACACCACAGATTATTTTCGTTGGAAACAGCATCAGTTCCACTTATATGAAGGACGTTATCGACCTATTGGATGGTAAAGATTTTTCCATCAATGTCATCTCCAAATCTGGAACAACAACAGAACCAGCAATTGCTTTCCGTATTTTCCGCAAGCTGCTTCAGGAAAAATACGGTGCAGAAGAAGCACGGAAACGAATCTATGCGACCACCGATAAAGCCCGCGGTGCATTAAAAACCTTGGCAAAAGAAGAAGGCTACGAGTCTTTCGTCATTCCTGATGATATCGGTGGCCGTTATTCTGTGCTAACTGCAGTTGGTTTACTGCCGATCGCTGTCAGCGGCGCAGATATTGAAAAAATGATGAGTGGTGCTGCAGCAGCCCGTGAAGATTTCAGCGGTTCTGAATTAGTGGAGAACGCTGCCTATCAATATGCTGCAGTTCGAAATGTTCTTTATAATAAAGGCAAAACCATCGAGATGCTGATTAATTATGAGCCAGGTCTTCAATATTTTTCAGAGTGGTGGAAGCAATTGTTTGGTGAAAGTGAAGGAAAGGATCAAAAAGGAATCTATCCTTCATCTGCCAACTTTTCAACGGATCTTCATTCACTTGGGCAATATGTTCAAGAAGGACGACGTGATTTATTTGAAACCATCATTAAAGTGGAGCAGCCTCGTCATGAGTTGAAAATTGAAAAGGAAGAAAATGATCTGGACGGTTTAAATTATCTTGCAGGTCAGACGATTGATTTTGTTAATAATAAAGCATTTGAAGGAACAATGCTTGCTCATACAGATGGCGGCGTTCCAAATTTAATCGTTACAATTCCTACTCTTGATGCATATACCTTTGGCTATCTAGTTTACTTCTTTGAAAAGGCATGTGCCATGAGCGGCTATCTGCTGGGTGTTAATCCATTTGATCAGCCGGGCGTTGAAGCCTACAAAGTTAACATGTTT
>JAUZQA010000361.1 GCA_030705665.1 Bacillota bacterium | reverse complement strand
TTTTCGAAAATAGCGTATTCCACTTCATCTAAAGAAAAAACATCTTTTGCACGTAATAACTGTCTCAATTGATCGAGATCTAAGCGGTTTTTTTTCATTTCTTTCCAAACCAATTCTCCTTTTTTAATAATCACAGACGGTTTCCCTTCAAATATATATCGAAGTGTAAATGATTTTTGTGTAGCTATTTCAGTTAAAAAAATGAGAGCCCCCCATACTAAAATAGCAAAGAGGATTTTGAGAAGACCGGCTTTTGCATCGAAAATCGCGCTGCCTACAAGGTCTCCTAACACGAGGGAGGATATAAAATCAA
The DNA here is from genome assembly GCA_030705665.1 of Bacillota bacterium. The sequence goes on along the minus strand of JAUZQA010000361.1, from coordinate 4,485 downwards.
ATGGAGTAATCTGACTTATCTGTGTCCTACCTAAACATTTAACTGTAATAAACAAAGCGATATACCCCATAACGAGTTCAATCAATATATCTAGGTAACTCATATTTACCCCCATTTTGATTTTTAAAAGCCTATTATTTAACAGTATTACCACGTAAAAGGTATAATATGAACTTTGCTGCTACAAGATAATAATTGTGGTAATTATTTTGTTGAAGGGATGGATGTTTGATGTCATTAGAATGGTTTGACAGAGTTTGCGGGGAACTGCAAGACCACTTGGAGTCAATATGTGAAGAATATGAGCAAGTTGGTCATATGACAATTGAAAGAGCTGCCAAACATCCAAGGATAGAATTTTTCGTAGAAACAGCAGAAGACTCAGCCGATCAGTATGACCGTGAATATTTCTGTACGCTTTCCTATGATCCAGAGAATAAAGAATTCTATGTTGAATCATTTGACGCTGATACTGGACATTCGGGTAAAATTCTCCTGGCTGATATTGAGGATATTGTTGATGAGGTTCATGGAAGCTTACATGATTATTTGAATGGCGAGGATCATTATTCTGATGATGGTGTTTATTTAGTACAAGACGATAATGAAAATGAAGAAGGACTAGAGATGATGGACGATGAAGAAGAGTATTATGAAGCTGTCCAAGTAAATGAAGATGAAATCTTTGAGGAAATTGATGTTGATTGGTCCACACCTGAAGTTACAGCCTTTAAGCATAAAGATGAGGTGGAAATTTCATATCAATTTGGGGTCATACAAGAAACAGGTGATGGTGTTCTTAAAAGAGTAAATCGAATATGGACCACAGAAGATGAATTAATTAAAGACGAGTCGCACTTTATTTTTAGTAAAGAAGAAGCTAACACAATTATTGCCATGATCGCCAGTCATATGGATCAATTAAGTGAGTTTCATTTTGATGACCAAAGTATTTAAATAATTAGAGGGGGTATCCCCCCTCTGTTAATTACTTCGGTCTTTCGATGGTGAAAATATCCCCTATATTTGCATAATCATTCCCTGCTAACCTGCTTACTGCTGCCAATCCCTTGGGATCTATCCTGCCATTTTGATAAATTCCCTCTTCAATATGAAACTGAACAATTCTTCCAATAATCAGATCACAACTCGGGGAATCTTTCTGCCCAAATTCAATAATTTGTTCAAGTGTGCATTCAAACCTGATTTGAGACTCACGTACTCCTGGGACGGAAACCTTTAAGCTGTCCACTAGTGTTAGATTTGCAAATTCAATTTCACTTTGATCAGGAGGAAGGCTTGCCGCCGTTTGATTCACTTTTTCAACATTATGTTTATCTACAATATGTACGACAAATTCTTTAACTTCCCTTATATTTCTTGCCGTGTCTTTCTGTCTCCCTGTTGAACGTTGAACTGAAAGTGAAATTAACGGCGGGTCTGCAGAGACGATATTAAAATAGCTAAACGGAGCACCATTCAAAATCCCATCTTTCGATTTGGTGGTAACAAAAGCAATCGGTCTGGGAATTATACTTCCAATCAAAAATTTGTAATTTTCTCTTACAGTATTTTCTGAAGGATCAATCGCTAACATTGCCTCTCTCTCCCTTTCCTCAAAAAACTATTAATAGTTTGAAACTTCATTCTGACTTGTTACATTAATGATAAAAGCACCGGGATGAATCCGTTTCATCAGTTGCTCCATTATACTTTTGGGAACCGAAACACAACCAGCCGTTGGTCTGCCATTACTGACATGTAAGAAAAAGGCGGATCCCGCTCCCTTCACTCTGCTTTCATTATAATTGATAACGATCGCATAATAATATTGTAAATTGGCGTAATCTGCTAAATGTTCATTTCCATTTCCAGCATACGATCCTTCCTGCCATGTATTGTAAAGATCACTGTTGACATCACTTATCCAATAACTGTTTTGGGTTATTTGTCTAAAAGGCAACTGTGTCCCTGGATTCGTTTGACCAAATGCAAACCCTAAAGTATAGGCTCCCCTTGGAGTATGCTCTGAACCTTCATACGCTTGTCCAACTCCTTGAGAGCCAACAAAGCCATATGTCGCAAGGACTTCTGTCCAGCTACCATTATTTTTTTCCAACAATGTGATCTTTGCATTTGTCCCGCTTGCCACAACAGTTATAATTTGATCAGTCCTTTGTGCTGTTTTTGTGTTAGCAACAATCTGAGCAAATCCTGTTTCCTGCTGTGTGGATGATGGTATGGTGGAACTAGAACTAACAGGTATTTGACTGCTTGTACTTTGAGCATCAGTTACGTTTGCAGCCATCTTTTTCCGTTCTTCCTCTTTTGCTTTAGCTTCTGACTGCTCTTTTTCCGCATTTGAAAGTAATGTATCTGCTGTCACTAAAAGATCTGTTAACTCTTTCTTCTTTTTTTCATTTCGAATTAAGTCAGCTAATTGCTTTGCATGATTATACATGTCCCTATTTACTTGTTCAACTAATTTGGTATGGGCAGTATCCACAAACAATGCAGTCACTGCATCTTGAGCGTTGATTTGTTTCGTTAATTGACCCTTAGCTTCATCTAATTTTTTTTGCAAATTTGTTTGTAAAGTTTTATCTTCTAATTGATTTACTTCCACTTGGGTTTTCTCAATCTGCAAACTTGAAACATTATCTTGCAAAATTCCATTTTTAAATAAGGCGGACACATTTTTTTTAACAACAGCCTCAGTTTTAAACTCATATTTCGCTGTTTTTAATAGCTTGTTTAGCTTTAATTTGTTGTCTTTATCATCCACTTTATCAATTTTCTTTTGGACCGTTGTAAAAATTGCTTCATTCACCTCTTTAGAAAGAATTTTGTGGTTCTTATCACTATATAATTTATTGATTGCCCCTCTTGCTTCTTGGTAATGAAGATAGTCCAGATGACTTGCATATGCTCTATATCCTCCAAAGCTAGCAAATATCACCACGATCAGTGTTAAAATGATTATAGTCGTTTTTTTCTTCACGATTTCACTTCCCTTAAAACTTGATGTCTAGAACATTAGAAGAATTTTTTATATAGCTAAACTCTTTAACAGAATAACATATTTCCGTAGTTCATATTGTATTATTTAAATGAATGAAAGAGGTGCAAAATGATCAATTTAGACAAAAAACATGATCCTGAAAATAATTCTAGGTTGATTACCAAACTGCTGGGTAATAAAAATGACCTTCAATCATTCGTAAATGAGACTGACAAGATTTTTCATTTAATTAGTAACACCTATCCAGAAAATCGACCACCCTCTTTAAAAAAACTATTTAGTTTTGGTGCAAAAACAACATCTTACTCGAAACCATTTCATACATTCGTAGACAATGAGCGTAACTTATATCCTGAGTGGAAAAAACAATTAGATCTTGAATATGCTCGATTACTCAGAAAAATTAAACGAGAAGTAAATATTGAAGAATTTGGGGCCATTGGTGATGGTAAAACCGATAACACAGCGGCTTTTAAAAAAGCTTTTGGTAACGGCAGAGTGAAGGTACATATTCCAGAAGGTATTTTTGTAACGAAAGAAATCCTCCTGCCCTCTTGGACTTACCTAGTTGGTCAAGCTAAAGGAATTACCACCATTAAACTTCATGACGATGCACCAATTTCCGCAAGATTGGTTACAAACGTTAACCATTGGCTGGGAAATCACCATATTGCTATTGAAGCTTTGAGTTTAGATTGGAATGTCGAAAGGCTAAAGAATGTGGAAAAGACTAGTTCAGGGGGCAATCACTCAAGTTGTCTCACTTTTGCGCACCTTACCTTTGGATGGGTAAAAAATGTGGAAGCCATGAATCCTGGTCTTCATTGCTTTGATGTAACCTCAACGCAATATAATTACTCCGGTGATGGATATCGTGCCCGACGTGGCAGCAAGTATGTATGGCTTGATCGCCTAAACGGTTATGGGTTTGGCGATGATGGTATTACTACCCATCATAGTGACTGTGTTTTAATTTCGAATTGCCACATGAGCGATCCAAGTGGCAGGGCCCATCAACAAGGACACTCTAATTCAAACGGCATAGAAATCGATGACGGTTCAAAGAATGTTTTACTTAACAATAATTCAACGGCTCGCTGCTTTGGAGGAGTGGAAATAAAGGCACACGAGGATTCATCTGCAGCTTCGAATGTTCAAATTGCAGGCCATCTTTCGGTTAACGATAACCGCTCCTTTAACTTCCGACATATTGGACACCATAAACAGACTGATCCAGAATCGAAAACTGCTTATAATATCAAGGCGACCAATCTAATCTCCATCGCTCCTATCTTTTCTGATTTGTATCGGGACTCACAACCAAGAGGATTAGTTGTTTCCGCGTATAAAAATGTGGTAATAAATAATTTTTTATTAGTAGGCGACCCTGAATATGATTACAACGGAAATCCGATTATCGCAATTCAATATCGAGCTAGAAATGTTGTTCTGAACAATTTATC
>JAUZQA010000360.1 GCA_030705665.1 Bacillota bacterium | reverse complement strand
TTCTTTGGACATCCTAAAGGATTGTTTACGCTTTTCTTTACGGAATTCTGGGAACGATTTTCATACTATGGTATGAAAGCTATCCTCGTTTTTTATATGTACTATCATGTTTCTAAAGGCGGCTTAGGGATTGATCAGCAGACTGCACTTGCAATTGCATCTGTTTATGGATCATTGGTATACATGTCAGGAATTATCGGCGGCTGGATTTCAGACCGTTTGCTGGGTTCTTCAAAATCCGTATTTTATGGCGGAATTTTGATTATGTTTGGACATATCGCTCTTGCAATACCTGGCAGCATAACGATGTTCTTTGTTTCAATGATCTTGATTGTTCTTGGAACTGGTTTACTAAAGCCAAATATCTCCACGATTTTGGGCGAAATGTATGACATTAAAGACGCAAGACGTGATGCTGGTTTTAGTATTTTTTATATGGGCGTTAACCTTGGTGCCTTTATTGCACCTTTTATTGTCGGAACAGTTGGAATGAACTATAATTTCCATCTTGGTTTTGGATTAGCCGCAATTGGTATGTTTTTAGCATTAATAGTTTATTCTTTTACTCGGAAAAAGACGCTTGGTCTCGCAGGTACTTTTGTATTAAATCCCCTATCACCTGCCGAAAAGAAAAAAGCATTTACTAGAATCGGCGCAGGTATCGTGGTTATTGCAATCCTGCTAATCATTGCGATTACAGCAGGACTGTTAACCATTCAATCCTTTATTGGTTTAGTTGGATTCTTAGGATTTATCATTCCAACTATTTACTTCATTACAATGTACCGCAGTAAGCACACAGCAAAGGAAGAACGATCACGAATTATTGCTTATATCCCACTTTTTATTGCATCCGTGATGTTTTGGGCAATTGAAGAGCAAGGTTCAACGATCTTGGCAAACTTTGCAGATAAGCGTACACAATTAAATTTTGCTGGAATGCATATTAATCCTTCATGGTTCCAGTCACTAAACCCGTTGTTTATAGTTATTTTTGCACCAGTTTTAGGCTGGCTTTGGGTAAAATTACGTGACAAACAGCCAACCATCTCCCAAAAATTCGCGATTGGTTTATTGTTTGCCGGTTTATCATTCGTCGTAATCCTTGTTCCAGCATGGATTGGCGGAACTCATGCACTTGTAAACCCATTATGGCTTGTCCTTAGCTACTTCATTGTCGTTATTGGGGAATTGTGCTTATCGCCTGTTGGATTATCAGCAACAACTAAGCTTGCACCTGCTGCCTTCTCAGCACAAATGATGAGTTTATGGTTCTTATCTAACGCTGCAGCCCAGGCACTTAACGCACAACTGGTTAAATTTTATACACCTGCATCTGAAATGACTTATTTTGGTGCAATTGGTGGAGCATCAATCGTTCTATCGTTTGTATTGTTTGCCCTATCACCAAAAATTCAAGGCTTTATGAAAGGCATTCGATAACGTAAAAAAGCTGCGGAGCATTTTGCTTCGCAGCTTTTTTATTAAGCAAGATTTAGGACTGTTACTTTTTCGCGTGTCATTGATTCGATGCTTTTGCGAATGCCTTGAACCCCGATGCCGGAATTTTTGACACCGATGAACGGAAAATGATCTGGTCCACGCTCTGTCCGTCCATTAATTTGAACGGAGCCTGCTTCAATCTTATTGGCAATGTTAAATGCTTTGTTCACGTCTTTTGTAAAAATACTTGCCTGCAAGCCATATTCTGATTCATTGGCGATTTTAATCGCCTCTTCCTCAGATGACACACGAATCACTGGCAGTACAGGTCCAAACGGTTCTTCCCAGGCAACTTTCATTTCTCCTGTCACATGATCAAGAAGCGTCGGATGAATCAAATTATGCTCCCGTTTATTTCCGATCACGACCTCTGCACCTTTACCAAGTGCATCTGCAACCAATATTTGCACAAAATCAGCTGATTTATTATCGATTAAAGGAACGACAGTACATCCATCTTCCGGAGAACCAACAGACAGTTTTTCAATTTCTGCTTTTAGTAATCCCACAAGTTCATCTGCCACGTTTTCATGTACGAGTACTCGTTTAATGGCTGTGCAGCGCTGACCAGAATAGGAGAATCCGCCGCTGATGATTTGTTTGGCAGCTTCATTCAAATCCGCATCCTCACAAACGATGCCAGGATCTTTTCCACCGAGTTCAAGAACAAGTGGAATCATGGCTGCTTTTTTCGCTAATGCAACGCCCGTATTTGTTCCACCCGTAAAGGAAATCATATCGATTCCTTTATGCTCTACTAAGTAATCACCAATTACAGAGCCTTTACCAGTTACGAGACCGACAAGACCTTTTGGCAGACCTGCTTCGTCAAGCGCTTCAATCATTTTTGTACCGCTGATGGAACCTTGTGTAGCAGGTTTAAAAATTACAGCGTTTCCTGCCATTAGTGCTGGTGCTATTTTTGCTGCTGCAAGATTGACGGGGTAGTTAAACGGAGAGATCGCTAATACTACTCCTAATGGCACCCGATCAACAATCGCAACCTTATTTTTAGAGCCACCAGGGAAACTGTCCCCCCTCATGCTTTCACCATGCATATGCAGCGCTTCTTCAATTGTGTACCGGATAAAATCCGCTGTACGCACGACCTCGTTTTTTGCATCTTTAAAGCTTTTGCCGACCTCTCTCATGATCGTATCAGCAATTTCTTCCTGCCTGCTGACTAATTCATCTGCCCATTTATATAAATAGCTTGCCCGTTCCTGGAGGGATGTCTTTGCCCATTCTATTTGTGTATCGTGAGCAAAGCCAATGATTTCATCAACCTCTTCTTTTGTAAGGGCCTGTACTTTTCCGATTACTTCATAAAGGTAGGGTGACATAATGTCTATTGTTTTTCCTGACTGGCTTTCTTTCCATTCACCGTTAATGTAATACTTATAGGTTGATAAAGTTATTGCGTTGATTGCCATAAAAATCCTCCTCTGATGAATAGTAGTTGAAGTTCGCGAAAATGAATACTTTGTGATTCTAGTACGGCCATGATGGACATATTCTGTCCACCTATAACAAATTATGTCCCACTAGTTGCAAAAAAATATTCATCTAAGTTTCCCCTACTTCTGTAGGTAAAAATATTATCACTCATTTATGCCAAAATAAAAATAGCTTCTACAAAACTTGTCACAATATTACAAAAATCTACGATAATCACCATTGAAGATTTTCCCAGCTTATGTAATTTGTTTTTCAAAAAAAAGCTACGGTCTTCCCGCAGCTTTTCTCTATGTTTAATACCAGATCTATCCTAAAAATTCATCTTCGATTGGCCGCCATCCACATTGATACTTGCCCCAACAATCCAGGATGCTTTATCTGATGCTAGAAAGGCTGCGACATTGGCTATTTCCTCCGGGGTACCAAAACGTCCCGCTGGAATATCTCGCTGGACAAACTCTTGAATACCTTCCGGGTCTGCCTTGAGGCGTTTAATCCAATTTCCTGTTTCATGCAAAATACTTCCCGGAGCAATGCTGTTGACTCTAATCCCATAGGATATGACCTCATCCGCTAACGACTTGGTAAAACTAATGAGGGCTGACTTCGCATTATTATACGTTACCTTTCCCCCGCTCTCTCTTCCATAGACCGAGGTAATATTAATGATTGAGCCGCTGCCAAACTCTTTCATATGCTCAACTGCTAACTTACTTAAATGGACCGCTGAAAAATAATTAAGTTCCATAGCTTGGTAGAATAAATTCATTTCTGTTTCCGTTGCTTTTCCACCATTACTGCCGCCAGCATTATTAACCAGGACATCTAATTGGCCTTTTTCAGCGATAAATGAACGAATTAGCTTTTCCCTTTCATCAGCATGTGTAATGTCTGCCGCGTAAATGGATACATTATCACAAAGGTCCGCCTTTACTTTTTCTAAAGCTTCTATACCACGTGCAGAAATAGCTACATTGGCTCCTTCTGAAACAAATACTTCAGCAATAGCCTTCCCTATCCCCTTTGAGCCGCCTGTAATCAGTACATTTTTTCCTTTTAACTGTAAATCCATTTTAAAAAAACTCCTATTTAAATTATTTTTAGGCTGTGTGATTATTCCCTTTTCATATTCCCCTAAAATCCTCAAGCTATGTAACAATATATTCCACTTACTTTCTTAGCTAAACTTATGATAGTATAATCAGGATAATTATACTATTTTTTAAATCTTCAAAATTTCAATAGAATACTATTTTTTAAAATAAACTCCCAGGTTCGGTGACAAGCAATGAATCTATTGAACGGATGAAGAGTTGGTCCATATGGCTTTTTTCGATGATTTGGCTCAAACGTTAAATCGCTGAATTTTTGTTTCACGTGGAAAACAGCGCTTACAAAAGTGAATAACGGACGAAACTGCATTTTTTGTGGTGAATACAATTGGGAAGGCCAAACTTGAATAATTAGAGATTGGGAGATTCCTCACAAAGAACTTTCTTATTGCAGGAATATGTACACACACACTCGAATATCATTGTATTTAGCGTTTCTGACGTAATGTAATGAAGAGCGTTTCAGGAGTGATTTTATGATAGTAGAAGATATTCTTAAACTTGATTTTGCCTATATAGAAACCTTTACAAATCGGGTTGATACCACGTGGAGATAGAGGATTTAGAAAAAGCCATTCTAAAGGCTTTTTCTAAACTGTAAAAATGGCCCTGCTATTTTCATGCCCAAACAGTTTTCTACTTTTTCTTTTCATTCAACTCATCTATTAGCTGTTTTGTCCTTTTGGCGTTTCCTTCCGCAAAGTTTTCAAGACGTTCCTTAAGTTC
>JAUZQA010000036.1 GCA_030705665.1 Bacillota bacterium | reverse complement strand
GATGACAATGGCAAAACGCAGCATGCTAGTACCAACTGCTGCATTACTTAAAAATCTAAAACTACTAATAAGAAAGTATCAGACGCAAGCACCAATAACATACCCAAGAAATGTAGAAACCCAATATGAAAAGGAAAACCCATGAAGAAATAGATACATAGATGATAATCCAACAATTGTGTTAACAACCCCAACTAATAGAAAGCGAACAAAGGAGTGATTCATTAATTTAGTTTCTCCCTATATAATATGGTGTTTTCTTCGTATTGTTTTTATGGGCTGAGTATAAATCAGTTTCGATCGAATAACGCGGGCGGCCTTTTGTCTCTTCATAGATTTTTCCTATATACTCACCAATTAGGCCGACACTCATTAACAATAATCCTCCAATGAACCAGATTGATATCATAATTGAGGTCCAGCCTGATTGGGTATGACCAAGAAATTTAACCACTAAGGCATAGATTCCTGCAAAGCTGCTAAGGAAAAATGAAAGAAATCCTATCAGTGTAATAAGCCTAATTGGTACAATACTAAAGGAGGTGATCCCGTCAAATGCAAAGGAAAGCATTTTTTTTAACGGATATTTTGAAACTCCTGCAAACCTTTCTTGGCGATTATAATAAACCTTGGTAGTCTTCAGCCCAATTAATGGAACAATTCCACGTAAAAATAAGTTCCGCTCTTTATAGCGGCTTAATTCCTCTAAAGCACGCTTGCTTAATAGGCGATAATCTGCGTGATTATAAACGGTATTGACCCCCATTTTATTCATTAGACGGTAAAATCCTTGTGCTGTCACTCGTTTGAAAAAGGTATCTGTATCCCTGCTATTTCTTACCCCATATACAATATCAAAGCCTTCATTGTATTTTATCATAAAGTCTCGAATGACTGAAATATCATCCTGTAAATCAGCATCAATGGAAATGACGCAATCTGATAGTTTTCCTGCAGTTTCCATTCCAGCAAGCACAGCTTTTTGATGTCCGAAATTCCGTGAAAGCTTTAATCCCGTTACAAATTTATTTTTCTCAGTAAGTTCCTCAATTAGGTTCCATGTGTGATCCTTACTGCCATCATCTACAAAAAGGATTTTGCTTTCAGGTGAAGCAATCTTGTCGCTGATTAATGATGATAGTACATTTGTTAATTGTTGTGTTGTTTCAACAAGTACTTCTTCCTCATTGTAGGACGGTACAACGATTGTGAGTACTGGTACCTTCATTTTTTTATTCCTCCTATCTGTCTCTTCAACATTATAACCCAGTTGGCTTAATTTTTATTTAACTTTAGCTGTGTTATGGAGTCAAGTGTCCTCCTGTCCCAAACAATAGGGGTTAAATAATCACCAATAACCCATGCATCAACCTTAACTAAAGAAAAGACCTTTTATGGGTAGAGATTGTTCGGTTCTTTTCTTTGAAAATAGTGGAAATCGCTTTTTTAATGAACTTTTTCTTTGCTTTTGCGTCTATTTATTTGAAGACATGAGTAAAATGAACGTGATTCTATTATAATTACAATGAAACGTTCATTGTGAGGGGTTTAGAGATGGTAATGAATCGTAGAGAAAAAATTCTCATTTTAACAGGCAGTTTTGGGGAAGGCCATCAACAAGCTGCAAAAGCCATTCAAGAGGCTGCAAAATTAAAATATCAAAATGTCGAAACCTCCGTTGTGGATTTTATGGCATGGGCATATCCAAATTTGTTTCCTATTAGTCACTTTGTTTATATTAAAGGGGTGAAAACATTCCCGCAATTATATGGTTTTATTTATCAGAAAACCTATCAGCCAACTTATTTCTCAAAAAAGTTAAATAGAATGTTCTCCCTAGGGCTCAAAAAGATGCTGAAACTTTTACATGACGAAAAACCAACAGTAGTGGTGAGTACCTACCCGTTTTCATCTAGTATCTTTTCAAAGCTGAAAGAGTCTGGGCTTACGAATGTTCCATTAGTAACCGTGATTACAGACCATACCCACCATAGTTATTGGCTGCATCCTTGTACGGATCAATATATTGTCGGCTCTCAAGAAACGAAGCAAGAGCTTATTCGACTTGGGATTCCCGCTAAAAGAATAGCTTCAACAGGTATTCCGATACGAACTAAATTCTTACGAAAATCGAATCGCACTGAACTGATTCATAAGTATCAATTAGAAGCAAAACTCCCAACCGTATTGATCATGGGCGGTGGAGAAGGACTAATTGGAAAGGAGTTTTTGACCAATAGTACACTAGAAAAGATTCCTTATCCCATCCAATTGATAGTTTTATGTGGGAACAATAATCGATTACGCCTCCATTTGGAGAAAAGCTTACATCATTCAAAACATCATGTTGTCATAAAGGGTTATACGGATAACGTTGAAGAGTTGATGGCGGTTTCTGACATGATTGTAACTAAACCGGGGGGTGTAACGACATCGGAAGCAATTGCAATGGAATTGCCAATGTTGCTGATCAAAGCACTGCCTGGTCAGGAAGAAGATAATGCAAGATATTTAATAGAGGAAGGCATAGCAATTGAAGCCAGCCAACCTTCTGAATTGGCGGCAAAGCTAGTGGAAATGCTTGAAAACCAAGAAATGCTAAAGCAAATGAAAAAACGTGCAGAAAACTTACAAACAAAAAAAGCAGCTTTTTCTGTTCTAGATATTATCCAAAGCAAACTTTTGAAGAATTTTATTTTTATTGAGGACCAACTTTCTATCCAAAAATTTAAAAAGTTAAGGTATATTGCATATACGATTCTTTTTAGTCTTTTCCAATAGAATGATATTGAATGGAGCGTATTACTAGTGTATTTAATAAAGTTGTTTATCTTGATTGGAATCATTTATACAGTTATTCCCTTTGTTTTATCCAGATGGGCTGGCTTGGGAGTTTTAAAGAAGGCGGGAAAAGCGGTTGCTGCTCAAAACGGGGTGGCTTTTACATTTGACGATGGGCCAAATCCCAAATATACCAATGATTTGCTTGATTTATTGCAGCACTATCAAATTAAAGCAAGTTTTTTTGTTGTCGGGTCGGAGGCGGAAAAGTACCCGGAAATTATTCTCCGTATGCATAAGGAAGGCCATTTAATCGGAATCCATAATTATGTGCATCGGTCGAATTGGTTGATGACGCCTTGGAGGGTACAACAGGATCTAGAAAAATCAGCAAACATCATTAAAGGGATAACAGGAACGAAGCCAAAATTCTATCGGCCACCATGGGGAATGTTAAATTTGTTTGATTATTTGACACATAAGGATTATAAAATTATTCTTTGGTCTTTGATGGTAGGGGACTGGCGCAGTAAAGGTGGCAGTAAAAAAAGAGAAGAAGGCATACTTAATGGTATAAAGCCAGGAGATATTATCCTTCTACATGATTCAGGAGAAACATGGGGGGCAAACGAGGATGCACCACAATATACGATTGCTGCATTAAAAACGGTTTTTAGAGAACTATCCAAACGAGGATACGTCTATAAACGTATCGATGAATTTTATTAAAAAAAGGTCTGCTCTCTATCAATGATAGTGAATAGACCTTTTTTTATGCTTCTCATTTTCGAAGTGATAATTTAATTAAATTTAACAATCTTGAAACTTCAACAATTAAGATAATAAAACTTACCCAAACTCCTCCGAAAACATAGCCTGCAACTTCATCACTAGGTGCTTGCAAATGAAGGTAAACCCTTGCAGCAGCAATGGAAACTAGGACGAAAATCGTTAAGGTGACGACAATCATGTTGATCCATGTCTTTTTACATTGACGTACAATTGCATACATGAAGAAAACAAATATCACAATAGAAATGAATGTTTGCTGGCTGGGAAATGTGTTATTTCCTAATTTATTACCTGAGATTTGACCAAACAATAAATTAAGTCCCTTTCCAAATAGCAGGGCCCCAATTATTCCAATTAAGTAGTATTGAACTTCTAAAAGCTTATTTTTTCCCATAATGACAATCCAGACTAATGTTAAACATCCCGTGATGGTTAATGACTTCCAAGCGGTTAAGTAATTCAGAATGTTCATTAAGCTCTTCCATGTATCATCAAACAAATAAAAAATGACCATGGAAGCAATTGTATTAAATTGGTTGAATTCGTTTGCGATAAAATCTTGTATAAGTCCAATCATGAGACTAAATAACCCAATAAAAATAACACCAATGCTAAAGATTAAAATTTTTATCTTGAGAAAGCTATGGAATTTTTTGAATGTGTGTTCAAATAATAGCAATAAGTTATCAACGATCTTCTCTCTGTATATCTTAATCAATAAGTAAATCACATAGACAATCGCGATTAGAATACATGCTATTAAGATGAACCTTTTTGACTCTGTGTGAAATTGCTCCCATTTGGGACCAAATATTTTTCCTAACGTGATAAATGTTCCTACCCACAAATAAACCCCAATGTATGCAAAGAATGCGTATCCTTTAAATGATACTCTTGTGATTCCGGAGAATAAACTTGTTAAGTGACGAACCCCCGGAATGAAGTAGGAAAATAGTAAAAGCCTTTTACCGTACCTTTTATTCCACCTAGAAATTTTATCAATTTTGTCAGGACCCATATGAATTTTGCTGCCATATTTATAAAAAAATGGCGTTCCTAATTTATAACCAATCCAATAGGAAATCGTTACTCCAATGATTCCTCCTAATCCGCCAAAAATAATGACAGCATATAAATTTAATTTTCCTTGGTAAACGAGGAACCCAACATAACTCATCAATATTTCGTTCGGGATTGGAATTATGATTAACTCAAGCATCAAGGAAAAGAATAGAACAATGTATCCATATTGGTCTAACAAATGGATCAGATAGTTCAAAACTCTACATTCCCTTCTAATCGATTTACTTTAAAAGACCTTACATAGTTTAAAAATGTTCAAATTGTTTATTGATAAAGAAAAGGATTATAGAAAAAAACTTTTTTTAAAAATTTGACGAAAATGTGACATTTTTAATAGAAAGCTCTATTTCTTAGATGTAAACTTTAAATATATTAAGAAAGGAGGAGTTCAATTGTTAAAAATTCCCCCATACATTGGTTTATGGTTACTGCAAATATTTTGTATTTTATTTCCAATGGTTATATATCAATCCTTTTTTCAAAAGAAAATCATGAAGAAGGTCCACCAAAAAGTCATTTTGAGTATTTTATGTGGAATTTCTATTATCATTTGCATGACTTTTCCGGTATCCATTAATAGCAATTATATTTTAGACTTTCGTTTTATTCCATTAATCATCGCGTTTATATTTGGAGGATATCGGGTCGGCGTCCTTCTTTCCCTAGTATTGATAACCTATCGATTTATCATTGGAGGCCTCGGTTTTTATTTGGGAGGCTTATCGATGACAATCTTTTTTGTTATCGCCTTTGGCTATATTTTACCGCGTTCAGAAAAATTGACTCCAAGATGGAAGAAATTTTATCCCTATATTTTGTTAACTTGTTCGCTAATATTCTTTGCCTTAGGAACCCAATTCTTAGACGATTATTCATTTACCCGCCAGGAGATTAATCTTTGGGTTTGGTTTTCAATCTTTAACTATATCACTTTTTGGATGATAATGTATCTTCAAAATACATTGAAAGAAATAGAAGATGTTTCACTAAAAATGATTCAATTTGAGAAAAACCATACTTTAAACCATTTACTTGTTTTTATCTCTCAACAATTATCTTCTCCGTTAACAAACGTGAAAGAAATGATTAGTCAAGTAAAAGAAGAACCATTAACATCACATCAATCGTTTTCTTTAAGAAAAATTGAATTAGAATTAAACCAAGCCAAACAGGGATTAGAACAATATTTGTCTATTTTGGATGATAGTAAAGAGAAACAAATCTCTTGGAGCTTTGTTAAGGAATTAGAAAATATTGTTGAATTAATGAAGTTGTATGCGAATGTACATCAGGTTGAACTTAAGTATAGTTCAACCTTAGAGGAAGATATTTCGTTTAAAGGCGATCGGACTATGGTGCGTTTTGCCCTTATAAATCTTATAAAAAATGCAGTTGAAGCATGTGATTCTAAAGGCAGGGTAAATATTTGTTTGCACGAGATGCTAAAAGAGATCTACATCGTTATTGAAGATAATGGAGCAGGAATCCCTGATGGCGTACTGCCTCTGCTTGGAAAGCCACTTCCAACAGTAAAAGAAAATGGGACAGGTTTAGGACTTGTTTCAACCTATAAAATTGCTGAATCCATGGGTGGAAGGGTAGAAGTTGAGTCATCACCAAACGAAGGAACAACTTTTAGCTTGTATTTTCCCAAATGGGCCGTTTAATAAAATTTGAAGAAATAAATGGTTAGGCTTTATCGAAACCCGCAAATAATTGTGGGTTTTTTATTTTGAATAAAAAAGCTGCGGATGTTTTAAGTATATAAAATCTAAAATAGATTGGAATTTGGACGAGGACACTTTTTAGAAAAGGATAGGCGCAGTAACTAAAAACAAGGTGTTATATTAGGATTATTCATTAGATTTGTCCACACCGAAAAAACAGGAAATATGATAAATGCCTATTGCACAATTGTACCTAACTGAATAGGATATAAAGAATTCAAGAAAGGGAGGTATAAAATATGTCGGGTGCAGCAGTTGGATACGGCGGCGGATTTGCCCTACTAGTAGTTTTATTTATCTTGTTAATTATCATTGGAGCTTCTTGGTGCGGAGGCTTCTATTAAAAAATTTTTTTTAAGGAGGAAAATTGAATGTACGGATATGGTGCTGGAGGATTTGGCGGCGGATGCTGTGGATATGGTTATGGTGGAGTTGGCTGGGGTGGCGGCTTTGCTTTAATCGTCGTATTATTCATCCTGTTAATCATTGTAGGAGCAGCTTGCTTCTATTAATTAAAGTAAAAAAGCGGGGAATTTCCCCGCTTTTTTACTTCATCCTGCTATAAAAGAAGATCCATTGACAATTTCCTCTACTTCAGATCCTTCAAGTGTTTCTTTAGCTAATAATGCATCGACTAAGCGTGTATACTGGGCTTGGTTTGTTTTAATTAGGCTTTCAGCTTTTTCAAGTCCTTTTTGGAATAATTCCTGCATTTTGCTCTCTTTATCTTGCTTATTAAAGGTTAAGGTAAAGCCACTTTCAACCATTCCTGTGTCAACCATCTGTTCAATGATGGTCTTTGCTTGCTGGACATCACCGCTAACACCGATGCTGTGTTCGCCAAGGAATAACCTTTCAGCCACACCCCCAGCAAGTACCATGGCAATTCGATCTAGCAGATCGCTCGTTGTTGAGAGATGTAGTTCCTTTGGTATTGGAGCCACATATCCAAGGGCCTCACCGCGCGGGATAATCGTTGCTTTTCGAACTGAACCTGGTTTGGTAACCGCGGATACAATCGCATGTCCTGCCTCATGAATAGCAACACGTTGTTTTGTCTCGTTATCTTGAAGTGCTCTTGATGTACTTCCAAGTATCGTTCGATCTAGTGCATAATCAAGATCATGTTTCTTGATTTCATCTTGTCCGTTACGGATGGCGTATCTGCTCGCTGTTTCAAACAATGATTGAAGATCCGCGCCAGAAAATCCCGATGTGCTTTCCGCTAATTGGTCTAACGAAGAGTGAACATCTGCAGCAAGAACCTTGTCTTTCGTATGAATTTCAATTATTTCTCTTCTCCCTTTTGTATCTGGCAAGGGAACATTGAACGTAAAGTCGATTCTTCCTGGGCGAAGAAAAGCTTCATCAAGCATGTCTTTCCTATTTGTAGCTGAAATGAACAGAATTCCGTCATTTGCATGCCCGCCATCAAGCTGGACTAGCAGTTCAGTTAACGTTTTTTCTGCTTCCTCACCACCATGTGCTTTCCTTCTTCCGGCGAGGGCATCAACTTCGTCGATAAAAATAACAGCTGGACTCATTTTCCGTGCACTTTGGAATAACGAGCGAACACGGCTTGCACCTACACCAACAAATAATTCATTAAACGCAGAACCGCTTGTTGAAAAGAAGGATGCATTGAGCTCGCGTGCAATCGCTTGGGCAAGCAAGGTCTTTCCCGTGCCTGGAGGCCCATATAAAAGAATGCCCTTTGGCGGTTTAATGCCAAGTTTAAGTGAGCGTTCAGGTTCCTTTAGTATCGAAAGAGTTTGCAAAATCTCTTCTTTCATTTCTTCACCAAGACCGCCAACATCATCTAAACGGATAGAAGGAAGGGAGCGCGGCTTTGAAACGCTGTTTTTCATTGAATTTGTAACGCCAAAGCCGCCTTTTGTCTTTTGTAGCGCAAAGGCTGCTGCTGCAATAAGGATGATTACTCCACCCATAATCCACTTTCCGTATGGGCTGCTTGTCGAGTAAGTGTAATCAATGTTGTACTTTTCAACCAGATTATTAATCATTTGGCTATTAGGCGGAATATGGGAAACATATTTTCCATGATCGGTAACTAAATGAAGACTTCCGTCAACTTCCTCGGTCAACGAAACAGTCTTTCCGTTTTGGGTCTGAATTGTTTTTTCCATTTCAGAAAAAGGAATCGCTGTTTCTTTGTTTGTTGTTTGAATGACCCAAATAGTTGCGGCAATAACTAAAATAAACGCTGTAATAAGCGGGATAAACTTTGAAACTACTCTTTTGCTACTTTTATTCAATAATGTCATCTCCTTAACAGAGTATACATTTATTATAAAAGGTATTTTACGGTTTGGATGGTGGGAACGGCTGGAAATTAACTGGGATTCTTTGCTGGATCTTAGAAAAGAAAATAGATTCACCCTACAATCAAGGATTGCAAAGTTGTGAAGACACATATATGATTGGAATTATGGGCAAAAAATTTTAATGCGTGTCCAAACGCAGCAGCATTCAATAATTTTTAAAGTGTCAATTTACGATTACATTCAACTAACAGTAAGTTAAATAACTACTGATTGAAGTTTCATTATATAAAAAGAGAGGAAATTGAAATGAGTAACGATTTTAAAGAAGAAGTTTTGTCACGCCGTACCTTTGCAATCATTTCTCACCCGGATGCAGGTAAAACAACGTTAACAGAAAAATTATTATTATTTGGCGGAGCTATCCGGGATGCCGGGACTGTTAAAGCAAAAAAGACAGGAAAATTTGCTACAAGCGATTGGATGGAGATTGAGAAGCAGCGGGGAATATCTGTTACTTCCAGTGTGATGCAATTTGATTATGACGGGTATCAGGTAAATATTTTGGATACCCCAGGGCACCAGGACTTCAGTGAAGATACTTACCGAACATTAATGGCAGTTGACAGCGCTGTTATGATTATTGATTCCGCGAAAGGGATTGAGGAACAAACCTTAAAGTTGTTTAAAGTTTGTCGGATGCGTGGAATCCCAATTTTTACTTTTATGAATAAACTTGATCGTCAAGGGAAAACACCATTGGAGCTATTAGCAGAGCTTGAAGAGGTTCTGGGAATCGAATCATATCCAATGAATTGGCCGATTGGGATGGGTAAAGAATTCTTGGGAATTTATGACCGCTTCTATGACCGTATTGAGCAATTTAGAGTGGATGAGGATCAACGGTTTATCCCATTGAATGAAAATGGAGAAATTGAAGGCGACCATCCATTAAAAACTTCAGGACTTTATGATCAAACCTTAGAGGAAGTTTTGCTTTTGAATGAAGCAGGAAATACATTTTCGCCAGAAAGAGTCGCAGAAGGAACATTAACACCGGTATTTTTTGGAAGTGCATTAACGAATTTTGGGGTTCAAACGTTTTTAGAAACGTATCTTCAATTTGCACCACCTCCAAAGCCGCGTAATTCGTCAATTGGAGAAATTAATCCACTTTCAGAAAACTTCTCAGGGTTTGTGTTCAAAATTCAAGCCAATATGAATCCGGCACACCGTGACCGAATTGCTTTTGTACGTATCTGTTCTGGAAAATTTGAACGTGGAATGACAGTCAATCTTCCTCGCTTAGGGAAACAGATTAAGCTTTCACAATCCACATCATTTATGGCAGAAGAGCGTAATACGGTTGAAGAAGCTGTTAGTGGGGATATCATTGGCCTTTACGACACGGGAACATACCAAATAGGTGATACACTTACAACGGGCAAGGATGATTTTCATTTTGAAAGACTTCCACAATTTACGCCTGAACTTTTTGTGCGTGTTTCTGCAAAAAACGTTATGAAGCAAAAGTCTTTTTATAAAGGAATTCAGCAGCTTGTTCAAGAAGGTGCCATTCAGTTATATAAGACAGTAAGATCAGATGAATATCTATTAGGCGCCGTTGGTCAATTACAATTTGAAGTTTTTGAGCATCGGATGAAAAATGAATATAATGCAGAAGTATTAATGGAACGTATCGGTTCCAAAATGGCCAGATGGATTGAAAACGATGTGGTTGATGAAAACTTATCAAGTTCGCGAAGCCTCTTGGTTAAAGATCGGTTTGATCATTATGTGTTCTTATTTGAAAACGATTTTGCACTTAGGTGGTTCCAGGAAAAAAATCCAACTGTAAAACTGTATAACCCAATGGATCGGCAAGATTAAGAAACGGTGTTCCCACCGTTTCTTTTTTTTTATAAAAAAATTTACTTAAAAATACGTTACTTTTGTAAAATACTGGGCAACCTATCTTTATAAAATTTATCGAATGAGCGAGTATAAAATGATGAAAAAGATGGGTAGATTGGAAGCAGTTCTATGGAATATTGCTTTTCCGGGGTTCAGTCAATTATTAAGCGGACAATATATTAAAGGGATTTTGTTTGTATTTTTGGAGATTTTAATTAATTCAAAGAGTCAATTTAATCATGCTATTATGTATAGTTTTATTGGCGAGATGGAGAGGGCATATTCTGTCCTGAATTATCAGTGGATCATGTTTTATCCATGTGTTTATATGTTTGCAATTTGGGATGCATATCGCTTTGCAATGCCAGAAGCAGAAGACGAAAAACTATCTTTTTTGCCCTTTGTGTTTAGCGCCTATTTTGTAACAGTAGGTATTATGTATTCAACCAAAATGACTATTTTTAAAATGAACCTTGGCCCTATTTTCTTGCCAATCCTTTTTTTAATACCTGGTATAACTTCCGGTTTTTTAATCAAATATTTATTTTTATACAAAAGTAAAAAATGAAGTATAAGTGAAACGATTGTCACATTTTTGTCTTACTAATAAAATATTTTTGATAATCACCCCCATAACGTTGATCGTAACAACGTAAATCTATAATGAAATTGTGGCTGCTCTTATTAATTTTTCAATCCCCAGGTACCCCAAAGTGATTAGGATCGATTACGAAAAGCTTTCGTCAACGTGAAATGATTTTAGGCTGTTTTAAACAATATACAGGAAAAGATAGCCTTTATTGTTGCTATCTTTTCAGCTTCATATCTCTCCTTAAATTTTTAGGTTGCCTCCATATGATATAATTGTGTTTTGAGAGGTGAGAATGATGCTAAGTTTATTGTTCATGACAAAAAAGAAAAAAAGGACATTAGAGGAAACGGTTATTTTAATCCAGCAAGGTGATCAGGCTCTATTAAACGAAACGATTGCTTCCTACAAGCCATTTATTGCTAAAACCGTGTCTTCTGTATGCAAACGGTATATACATGAATCCGACGATGAATTTAGCATTGGTCTTATCGCTTTTAACGAAGCTATAGAAAAGTACATGCCAGAACGTGGCAGGTCATTGTTAAGTTTTGCAGAAGTATTAATTAAGCGAAGAGTCATTGACTATATTCGGAAGCAAACGAAAAGTCAGCATATAAGTTATGATTTTGATGGAATCGTTAATGATGATGAGTCACCGGGAACAGCGATCGTGAATGAGCTTTCATTTGAAGAGTATAAGAAAAGGAAAGAAGAAGATATTCGGAGAGATGAAATCGTTCATTTTAGTGAGCTGTTGAGGACTTTTGAGTTAAGCTTTAGTGATTTAGTTGAAAACTCACCAAAGCATACGGATGCAAGGAAAAATGCAATTCAAATTGCAAGTATTCTTGTTGATCACCCGGATCTTCGTAACCTCTTGCTTGAAAAAAAAAGGCTTCCTATTAAACAGCTTGAAGAAATGGTAGATGTCAGCAGAAAAACAATTGAACGAAATCGAAAGTATATTATTGCGATTTCCCTAATTTTATTAAACGATTATATGTATTTAAAGGATTATATTAAGGGGGTGCTTGAACCATGAAAAAAGGAATTATTATGGAAATAAATGATACAGGTTTAACATTACTAACCCCTGACGGTCAATTTTTACAAGCACGAAAGCAAGATCATCCATATAAACTAGGGGAAGAGATTTTATTCAAACCTATTTCTCAAAAAAGTGTGGCATATCATTTTTTTGGATTTAAGCAACTTTCCATAGCGGCAGCCGCAATGTTCGTTATCATAGGAAGCTTAATTCCTGTTTATCAAAGTAATAGGGCATATGCATATATGTCTATTGATGTTAATCCCAGTATTGAATTAGGGATCAATAAAAATATGCAGGTGGTTAACTTAAAGGGTTTTAATTTCGATGGTAAGAAAATTATCTCTCACATTGGTGAGTGGAAAAAACAGAATGTTACGGAATTTACCCGAGTTATCCTTAATGAAATGAAAAAAGAGGGATATTTAAAAAAACATCATTCTATGGTTATTTCAACCGTTCGGACTGAAAGCCCAGAGGAACAAATCGACAAACAGTTAACGGAAAAAATAAAGCAAATAAAAGAAATAGCGAAAGAAAAAAATTTAAAGGTTACTGAAATAAACGGAACAGAAAAAGAAATGGAAAAAGCCCATCAGTTAGGTATTACAACTGGAAAATACAAAGATTCAAAAATCGAATCAGTTAAGAAAAAACAACAACAGCCTGTCCAAAGTCAAGAGGTTGGAGTTAGTGAGAATGCCGATCAAAATAGCACTGCAAGTCCAGCTGTAAATCAAGCGGAGACGAGTGGAGTTAATCCTCCTACTCCTAATCAAAATGACACCAATGCGGGCCAGGGCAATCCTATTGAAAATAAAATTCCGCCAGGACAGTTAAAAAAGGCGGAGGAAGCACCTAAAACTAACCAGGCAAAAAAAGAAACAGCAAGTAATAATCAAACAAGTCCACCGCTCAATTATGGCCAAGCCAAAAAGCAGCTCCAGGAAAACCAAAATAATAAAAAGAATTAAAAGTCCGGCATTTAGCCGGACTTTTTTCCATGGGTTATGTTAGTTCATTTTTTCCAGATAATTGGGCTTGTGCCTGTTGAACAAGACGCTTGGTGATTTCTCCGCCAACAGAACCGTTTGCACGGGAAACCGTATCTGAACCTAAGTTTACCCCAAATTCTTGGGCAATTTCATATTTCACCTGATCCAAGTATTGCTCGATACCTGGAACTAACAATTTATTGCTGCTTCTAGCCATTTTTTATTCACTCCTTTTCATCATCCAGAGATTTATTTACTCTGTATAAATATTGTTTTTATTTCTTGCAGCTTTTATAAATGGTAATAATTTTCGTATTTGGATAGGCTGTTTAGTTGAAAATAAAAAGAGCCGAAAGCTCGGCTCTTGGAGATACTTGGTCTATTTTTTTACTGCTTCAAGTAAGAGGTCAACAATATGGACGCCTCTCATTTTTCCTGAAAGACCTTCTCTTTCAATTCCAAGCTTCATTTG
>JAUZQA010000359.1 GCA_030705665.1 Bacillota bacterium | reverse complement strand
TGATGCAAAAGGCGGTAATCGCGAGAATGATGCGGACAATGAGTTCATTATTTGCTAGTTCAGTCCCGATTCTTCAATCGATGAAAATCGTCGAAAAGGTTGTTGAAAATGAAGTGATTGCTAAAGTGATACGAGAGTCCTATGATTCACTTGAAAAAGGCCGATCGATGACTGTTCCGATGAAGGCCCATTGGGTATTCCCACCGCTTGTAACGCAAATGATTTCAATTGGTGAGGAAACTGGTTCGCTTGATGCAATGCTGGCAAAAGTCGCAGATTTTTATGAAAAAGAAGTGGAAATTGGCACAGATAAGCTTAAATCGTTGATCGAGCCTATTATGATAGTAGTTCTAGCTGCATTAGTTGGGACAATAGTCATGGCTATTATGGTACCAATGTTCAGTATGTATGACCAATTTCAACAAAAATCCTAAAAATATCAAAAAATTACAATATATTTAAAAAAATACTAGAATTTACATGAAATTCTAACATTTTAATTCTCTTTTTGTAAGACTTACTATATAATGATAGTGACTATAATCATAGGTTAAAAGGACTAATAAGGAGAGTGGAAATATGGTACAAGCGTTAAAGAAAAAGTTGAAAAGTGAAAAAGGTTTTACCTTAATTGAATTGCTTGCTGTTATTGTAATTTTGGGGATAATTGCAGCCATAGCGGTACCATCTGTGATGAATATTATGAATAACTCTAAGAAAGATGCACAACTTGCAAATGCGCAAGAAATGGTCAATTCAGCAAAATTATATATTGCTAACAATAACATTCAAGTAACTACAACTGCTCAGAGTGTTTCAATGAGTGCATTGAATACTGCTGGGGTATTGGATACCGTCAAAGATCCCTCTGGTGTTGGATATGATACAACTAACTCGGTTGTAAGTTATAAATTAGCTGCTTCTGGTGATAGTACAGTTGTTTATACAGTAACACTTAAAAATACTACTCCCTCAACATACCTTAGTGGGGACATTAGTACTCTCTCAAGAACCAGCGTTACACTTCCGTAATGATAATGATTGTCTTGTTATATTTGTATGGATTAGTTCTTGGTTCTTTTTACAACGTCGTTGGTCTTCGCATACCGGTAAAGCAGTCAATCGTAAGACCACGTTCAGCCTGCCCTACCTGCGGACACCAGTTGAAGGCACATGAACTAATTCCAGTACTTTCGTACCTGATTCAAGGAGGAAAATGCCGCGGCTGTAAGTCGCGGATTTCTCCTATATATCCTGCTATGGAACTACTAACCGGTGTGCTGTTTGCAGTTGCTCCAATCTTTATAGGCTGGTCATGGGAATTGATTGTTGCGTTAACATTAATCTCATTATTTATTATCATTACAGTATCTGATATACACTATATGATCATCCCTGACAAAGTTTTGCTAGTGTTTACAGGGCTTTTTTTATTTGAACGTCTTCTTTGGCCGTTAAACCCTTGGTGGGACTCTCTCGTTGGGGCGGCTGTTGGCCTTATTCTATTATTACTAATTGCATTTGTTAGTAAAGGCGGGATGGGCGGCGGCGATATTAAACTCTTTAGTTTAATCGGCTTTGTCCTTGGCCTTAAATTGTTATTATTATCATTTTTTCTGTCAACCTTATATGGAGCTGTTTTTGGGATCTTAGCGATGCTTTTCAAATTGGTGAAAAAACGTCAGCCCATTCCATTTGGCCCATTTATTGTTGTTGGAACACTTACTTCCTATTTTTGGGGACAGCAGATCATCGATTTATATTTGCATTTCCTTGTAAATGGGTTATAAAAAGGGGTTATGACTATGGCTTTTTCCCTCTTTTCACCGAGAAATCGCATTGTTAACCTTGTCATCAATGATCATTCCATCCGCTTTGTTGAGCTTAGACAAGTTAAACCTCCCACAGCGCAACGATGGAGCGAACGCATACTGCCGCCTGGCATTATTATCGACGGCAAAATTGTAGATGGTGAATCATTGGCGAACATCCTAGAAGAGTGTATTGAGGAATGGAAAATACAACGGCGCCAGGTTCGGTTTATTATCCCGGACTCACTCGTAATTATTCGGAAAGTTTCGATTCCTTCCGAAATTCAAGACGATGAAATTCATGGCTATCTTTATTTGGAATTAGGTTCAAGCATCCATCTTCCTTTTGAAGAGCCTGTATTTGATATTTTTCCATTATCAAACAATGGAAAGACAAAAGAGATTTTATTATTTGCTGCACCTGAAAAGTACGTCATGGAATACTCAGACCTATTGTCTGATTTAAAACTAAACCCGATAGCTGCGGATATTTCACCGCTTACCGTTTATCGCCTTTATTATCAATTGGGAAAAGCAAAGGAAAATGAAACGCTATTTACTGCCCAGTTTGATTTAACAAGTGTGAATATGTGCATTTTTGAAGGCTCTACACCACATGTCATGCGGAATTTTCCGCTTAACTTTGAGATTAAGAAGTGGCAAACGAAACAAAGCAACGGGAATATTAGTTACAAGTACATTGGGGAAGCAAATGAACTGGCAATGGAGCTTGAAGATATTTTCCACGAGATTAATAAGCTGATGGACTTTTATCGCTATTCGCTCTATAACGGGAAAAAAGAAGTAACCAACTTCTTGGTTAGCGGTGATCATCCAATGCTGAATTTAATTTTTGAAGAAATGAAGGAACGTTATGAACTTCCTATTGAAAAACTTGAGATCGGGAACGAGACAAACGGCAAAGCGGAGAAAATCCCTCCTAAATATTATCTTCCCTTAGGTCTTGCGTTAAAAGAGGTGCGATGATGCTAGTAGAAATTAACTTATTACCCCAAAAGGAGCAGAAAAAGCTAGGCTTTATTGTTGGCTTAATCATTTTGGTTGTTCTCTTTTTACTAGCTTCTATCATCTACTATGTTCAAATTCAATCAACCAAAACTTCATTAGTGTCTGTTTCGAATCAACTTACAACAACGCAAAAATTGGAAACACAATTGCAAAAGCAACAGGGCACATCGGCTTCTACGAATTCTGTCACACAGCTTAAAACAGCCATTGATTGGGCTGATAAAAACAGGATTGAAACCATTCCAGTGATGAGGCATTTAACGGCGTTGCTGCCGGAACGCGGCTTTATCCAAACTTTTACCTACAACGAGTCAGGAACCGTTACAATTTCTGTTCAATTTGATACAACAGCCGAGGCAGCTGGTTATTTAAATAGTCTTAATAATTCAAGCTGGATCGACAATGCAAGCTTAACTTCTTTAAATACCAGTGATAATAGTTCAAATTCGAACTCTACATCTAACACAGCCAACACTTCTACTGCATCAACAGTAGATTCTAATACAAGCAAAAAATATGTTCCTCGGTACACTGGTCAATTTGAAATTCAGTTTAATAAAAATGCTGTAAAAAAAGCGATTGAATCAAGTGGAAAAACCAGTGGTGATGGAGAAGGAGGTTTTAGCTCATGAAGCTCCTTTTCTCAACAAAGGAAAAAGTCCTATTTGTTTCAGTCGTTGTCGTTTTGATCCTCTATCTTGCTTTACTGCAGTTTTATTTTCTAAGTCCATTAAAATCTGATTTGCAGAGTAAGCAGCGGATGCTTGCATCTGAACAAAAAGTATTGGAAACGGTGCAAAAGAAAAGCGGGAACAATGAAGCAGCAGATGCCAATACAACGGAGCTGCAAAAGGAAGTTCCTGTTAAGCCGCTGCAAGATCAATTCATTCTTGACCTGCAACAGGCAGAAGCAGTTTCAAACAGTTTGATTAAATCGATGAGTTTCACAGAAGGCGGACAGGCTACGACTGCTAGTACACAACCAGCAGCTGCAAGTACGACGACTCCAGGCCAAACGAACAATGGAACAACAGGTCAATCGACTGCGACTGGCAGTACTACTGCCAGCCAACAGCAAGCTGCTGCAACTGCAAGTAGCACTACTGTCCAGCCAAATACAAATACTACAGCAAAAACAGCAGGTGCACCTGCTGTTAGTAAATTGACAGTGCAATTAAGCATTCAATCCCAGCGCTATCAGGATTTGGAAAAATTCATCAATACGCTTGAAGGTTTAAAGCGGATTACGGTTGTTGAGGCCATTAACTATACGGGGAATAAAGAAATTACATCCCTTACTCAAGACAACAAGCCGCTGGACTATACACTGACAATATCCGCTTACTATTTACCAGGATTAAAAGATTTAGACAAGCAGCTTCCAAAAGTTAACTATCCGGAACCTGCAAACAAAGATAATCCATTAAGTCAGTTTGCAAATACACAAACTCCATAAACACGAAACGGCAAAGAATTTGACGAAATCCTTCGATAACAAGACGACAAAAGTCTTGTTATTTTTTTTTAGGTTTATGTTAGGATGAAACAAATTAGCCGTCCGGATAGATGGGAGTGACTTTAGTGTGAACAAGCTGAATAGCGGCAACCCAATTACGATAAAAATTAACGGAGAGAAAAGGCCGTACGTAGAAGAGCCATCAAAAGAAGAGACACAAAGTAATTTGAATGAGGACCTTCCAATAGAACATGATACCAGCAAATTGGAGCATGAAGTGATCGAAGAGACGGCTGCTGCACAAGAAGCAGAGGAAAGTTTTGATTGGATCCTGCCCCAACAGGAAACTATCCAAAACGATTCTAGTCTTTATCAGGCTGTAACATCGAAACAACACACAGGAATCCGATTGCCCGCACTATCTAAAGTTGAAAAAAAGAATATCAGTGCTATAAAATCCATGGCATTATCTGTTGTTTTTGCGATTCTGCTTGGGACAGGCTT
>JAUZQA010000358.1 GCA_030705665.1 Bacillota bacterium | reverse complement strand
TTCAAATACACAATTCTTATTTACTAATGATTAGGCAATACTAAAAGGGTGAATGATCAGAGGACAAAAAGGAGTTTCACCTCTATGTAAAATTAAACTAGTTTGCAAATACAAGGAATGGCTCTGAAGGGCTATTTTTCCCTTGAAATGTGAATTTTTTGAAAATGAATGTTTTTTTCATTATTGTTCCATAATAATTTGTCTTTGTCGCTTTTTATTATTTTGTTATTAGGTACATCAGTAAGAAAAAGCATTCTTTTTCCCCTTTTAATTAGGAAGCACTTAAAAATGTTAAATACATCTTCGGGCGTTAAAATATTATCGCTATCGATGATAATTAATTTATTATGTTCAAGGATGAATTTAATGCTTTTGTATAACAGGGGATCGTGGAGGTGATAGGTCTTGTTGGGAGTATGAATAACAGGAATATGTTGGGATGAGAAATCGACATCCTGTGGAGGTGATGAATCCGAAAATCTTATAGCATCAAAAAAGCTAGGCTTACCATTAAAAATTATTTTATTTTTACCTATTCTTTTTCCAAAAATAATAATAGAATTCTCTCCATTAATTGTCAGTTGAAAATATCCTTTCATCAAATTTCCCCCTAAAATAGATCTTTTTATATATTTTTATTCAATATTCGACAAAATCCTTAAAATTCCTTTTTGGTTTGTATACGCTTTCACATTTTTCTTTCTAGGACCGTCATTTGGAGTAATTTGTAAGTTATATTTCCAATTTTTTTCGACACAGATCCTATTTAAATAAAATTTTCGACGGAATTCCTTTGTTTTACATCTTTGTTTTTAACTATTATCTTTATTTTTGTCGATTCTCTCTATAATTAGTCGGAAGATTTCGATTTCCATTCATCGTTCTATTTGCTACAATCAAAAAAATATTATCTACTAATCTATCTGGGAGGGTAACAGAAAATGAACAAAGATTTAACACTAACAGAACAAATGGGTGATCATATTAACGATATTGATGATATTGAAATAGAGGAATCCTACTACAAACTTTGGGAAGATGATCGTTTATAAAAGGTAAGCAATCCCTTTTTTCTATAAAATCTTTATAGAAGGATTTTCACATTTTTTCTTCATGTGCATCCATAAAAAAATCCGTACGGCAATCTTAAACGCCGTACGGATTTTTTGTGTTGTCATTCAATTCCACAACAACACATTTCAAGTTAAATATGCCAGCAATATTTTAATGCGCGAATTCCTTCCTCAATTTCCGTAAGTGTTAATCCTCCAAAACCCAGTAGAATTAATGAATTTTGGGTCTTCACAAAATTCCTATAGTAAATAGAGACTGGGTAAACCCTAACCCCTTTTGTTAAGGCGGTTTCGACTAATTCCTTTTCCGACATCTCATTTTTTACTCTTATTAATATGTGCAAGCCAGCCCTTTCCCCGATAATGGTTACACTGTTGCCCATATATTTTTCAATGGATGTTAACAAAACATTGTGTTTCTTTCGATATAGTGTTCTCATTTTGTTTAAATGACGTTCCCAATGACCTTGGCTCATAAATCGAAAAAGTGTATCTTGATGAAGACGAGATACTGTTTGTTTATAAACAGTAAAATATTGCTTATATTTGATTAATAAAGGCTTTGGTAAAACAAGATAACTTATCCGTATGGAAGGGATGAGAGATTTTGAAAAAGTTCCTAAATATACCACCCTTTCATTAATATCTAGACCTTGCAGGGAAGGGATGGGTTTTCCTTTATATCTAAATTCTCCATCATAGTCATCTTCAATAATATAACCATTCATCTCTTCTGCCCAATTTAACAACTCCATTCTCCTTGAAACGGGCATAACCATTCCGTATGGAAATTGATGGGATGGGGTAACATAAACAATTCTAGCCCTGCTTGACTTTAAACTGTTCATGCATATCCCATCTTGATCAAGAGGGATAGGGACAGCTTCCAAAGATTGGTCCCTTAACACTTCCCTTGTTCGATGAAAGCCAGGTTCTTCGATTGCATACAAATATTCTTTTCCAATGACCAAGCACAAAAGTCCTATCAATAATTGCGTTCCTGCCCCTAAAACGATTTGATCACCAGAACATCTTACTCCCCTTGATTCAAAAAGATATTTTGCAATTTCTTCTCGAAGAAGCTGTTCTCCTTGCGGGTCACCGGTGTAAAAAAGTTCTCCACGATCAGCATATATAGACTCGATTGTCAATTTTCTCCATAGGGAATATGGGAAGTTCTCCAGATCAACTTTGCCCGAACTAAAATCAATTTTAATCTTTAAGTTTTCTTTTCCATTATCGATTTTCTGTTTTTTTGGAGCTTCTACTTTTCTTTCATAGATCTTTTCCTCAAGTTTTGTTACATACAAACCTTTACGTGGCAAGCTTTTTACATAACCTTCAGCAATTAATTGGTCATAGGAAGCTTGGATGGTATTTATGCTCAATCCAAGATATGTGGACAAATTTCGCTTTGATGGCAATTTTTCTCCTCCAGAAATGTTGCCATTTGAAATTTCTCGTTTAATATAATCGGCAAGTTGGATATATAAAGGTATTTTGCTCTTCAGTTCAAAATCTGGAGTTATCTCAAACATCTCTCCACCTCCACTGGGCCCATGAAAAACATCTTATTTGGTACTTTTGATTATACCAGATTATGTTTAAATCATAATAAAAAGGGGGAGATTCGTATGTTAAAAATTAGAAGATTACATTCTATTAATGATTGGATAAAAGCATTTCCGGTCATAAAACAATTACGAACACACTTAGAGGAAGCTAGTTATTTAGCTAACAAGAGTTTAAAAAAATCGAAAAAATAAATATTCCAAAAATTATTTTAATAAAACTTTTATGATATAATCCAACTATAGAAAATACATTTGTATCTGGAGGGTGGACATGGAGAAAGGAGCACATTTAAAGAAAAATATTGGATTTGCGGTTTCAACTTCCATTGTCGTTGGTACAGTTATTGGTTCAGGTATTTTTATGAAACCAGGAATTGTGATCTCGGCAACTGGAAATTCTTCGCTGGCGCTTTGGGCGTGGATTATAGGCGGAATCATTACATTGGCAAGTGGTTTAACAATCGCCGAGGTCAGTGTTAAGATTCCCAAAACAGGGGGATTGTATCATTATATCGAAGAGGCTTATGGTAATTTTTTGGGGTTTTTATGTGGATGGGTCCAAACCCTTGTTTACGGCCCTGCTCTGATGGGTGCCCTGGGATTGTATTTTGGAACACTGTTTGCGGCATTTTTTGGAATGCAGGATCACAATAAAATTATTATTGGGATAATAACAATCATCTTCCTTGGTGCCATGAATATGTTGGGAACCCAATTTGGCGGCTTTATCCAAAATATTTCTACTATCGGAAAATTAATACCAATTATCCTTATTGCCCTATTTGGAATTATTAAAGGTAACACTCCGATTCTTCATATGGCGAGCGGCAGTCAACATGCAGTTGGTATGGGTGCGGCCGTTTTAGCTACCCTATGGGCATATGACGGTTGGATGAATGTCGGATATATGGCTGGAGAAATGAAGAATCCCGCCAAAACCTTGCCAAGAGCCATTATTTCAGGAATTTCTATCGTTATTGTTGCTTATATAACGGTTAACATAGCAATGCTTCATGTTCTGCCAGCAAGTAAAATAGTCCAATTGGGACCCAATGCTGCAAGTACTGCCGCAACCCTGCTTTTTGGAAAAATGGGCGGCAATCTAATTTCAATCGGAATCATGATTTCCATATTCGGTTGTTTGAACGGAAAAGTTCTTACGTTTCCCCGCATCCCATTTGCGATGGCTGAAAACAGGCTTCTGCCTGGTTCAAAATTTTTATCCAGCATCCATCCAAAATTTAATACTCCTACTGGTGCAACAATTGCAGAAATTATTATCGCTGTTTTAATGATGCTCCTAGGGAACCCAGACCGCCTTTCGGATATTGCTATTTTTGCAGTGTTTATGTTTTACGGATTAGCTTTCTGTGCTGTTTTCATTCTTCGTAAAAAAGGAATCGGTAAAAATGCAGCTTATAAGGTACCCTTATACCCTATTACACCGGTAGTAGCCATTATTGGCGCTATTTATATCGTAGGAAGCACCTTGATTAACACACCTATGGACACGCTAATGTCAATCGGAATTGCTATAATTGGGATTCCTGTATATGCCTTATTAAAATCAAAAAATCAAAATTAATCATTCCCTAAAGCTAGTTAAATAAAAAGGTGCCGACTTTTATAAGTTCGGCACCTTTTTATTCTTTTCAATCTTTATTTAATATATTATTCCTTTCCACCTTTTTGCTTCATGAATAAAAACCCGAAAAATAATATGATTTACCATGATTATAAATACATTTAAAAAGACACAAAAGGCTGTTTAACTTTTGTGTCTTTCTTTGGGTTATAAATTACTTTTCTAATTCAGCGTCATAGAATTCACCAAATAATTCTTCATCAGATGGTTTGTCTTCAGGGATCGGTGTGGATACCCAAGTTGTATTCATGTAATGCTTGAGCGAAACGTTTTCAGATGTTGCGTTACCGCCCCAAGTACCACAGCCCATCGAAGAAGTTTGCGGCATGCCGTTTGTAAAGGAACCGGCATTACCGATGGAGTTAGGCTGGCGGACCATGATGCGGCTGAATGGACCCCACTCACCAAGACGATTGATATGTTCTTCGCTGAATGAGTAGATTCCGCAAGAGTGGCCAATTCCGCCATTTTCAAATACACCTTCAGCCACTTTCAAGGCATTTTCAAAATCGCCTTCATATTTATG
>JAUZQA010000357.1 GCA_030705665.1 Bacillota bacterium | reverse complement strand
TGAAGAAGATAAGGAGTACCTTATTGAGAATTTTGAATCCTTAGTTGAATTTTATCGTTTAACTGCTAAACAAGAAGAAGCCATATTGTTATTTATTTCTTGATATAATTTAAGAGAATATTTAAGAATTTATTCCAGAGAAGGGCACCTTTCAAATATAAGGAAAGTGCTTTTTCCATTTTAGGGCGATATTCTTGAATAACGTGTATATAGAAAATTGTTATAAAATGAAGAGTTTGTGATAATTTTTGCTTAAACTAACGATACATGGAAAGAAGACTAACCGTTTTGCAACACATAGCGATTAGCCCTTTTATTTCCTGTTAATTAGCATTACATTGTTCCTGTTTTAAATTGTTCCAAATCTTTATTGTAATAACTCCAATTATTACAACAGAAATTATAATCAAGGTAACACCAAGCAAAGATTCACCAATGGTAATTCCAAGAAAGTAATAAAACATCACTATTGGAATGTTTGAAATCATTATCGTTAAGATGTAGGTTCGATAATTAATCCCAACGGATGCCGACAAAAAGCAAATTGCATCGGTTGGGGCAATTGGGCAAATGATACCCAATGCCAAAAACTTATAATTGTACTTTTCCAGAAGTGCTTTTAGTTGTGGATTTTTATGCTCAAGAAATTGATTTACCTTTCTACTCGAAAGTGTTTTGGAAAGAACAAATACCAATGTTTCGCTTATAAACAATCCCGCCATAGAAAGGAAAAAGGCAAATAGTGGGTCAAAGCAAAATCCACCCAAAATCATTAGCGTCACGCCAGGTATAAAGGTAAGAAGTCTTACGATCCACAAACCGATAAATAAAAATATTGCGTACTTTGTGTTTCCAGTGATAAATTCCTTTAATGGATCCAAATTAAGTGAAAGTAGATGATTTTGCTTTAATATATAAACGGATAAAATCCATATAGCCACAATGACAATTTTCTTTTTCAATCGGCTCACATCCTTTGCTTTTGATACATACATCATAAGCAATGAAAGTTAAGAAACAGCCATTGAAATCCTTAAGAATTCTTAAGTCATTGTTTTATCGGTTGCTCTACTATAAAGGTTATCCAGCCTTCTTTATATTCTGCCCGAATGTCTCCACCATGCAATTCAACAATTCTTTTTGAGATGGCAAGCCCAAGACCCGTACCTTGATTATTCTTTCTTGCCTTGTCACCTATATAAAAACGCTCAAATAATTTATTAATATCATCGACAGGAGGAGCTTCAACTCGGTTTGACACTTTCAAAACTGCCATACAACCCTGTTTTTCCAAATTGATGTGTATTTCTGACGGTTTTAAACTGTATTTTATTGCATTTGCAAGAAGATTTTCATAAACACGTACTATTTTTTCAACATCCATTGTAACGGAAATTTCTTCATTGGGTAATTCCTTTACAACAGTTAGTTTTTCTTTATCAAAAATGGGAACGTATTCCCCAATTAATTGTACTAATAAACCCACCAAGTCAACTTCATTAAAGTCTAATTTGACATCAGGGCTTGTTAAACGAGTATATTCGAAAAGTTCATTGATTAGAGCTTCAAGCCTTTTTGATTTTGAGTAAGAAGTATCAAGATATTCAATTAGTTGACTTTGATCTGAATACTTACCCTTTCTCAACAAGTCTAAATATCCAATGATGGATGTTAAAGGCGAACGCAAATCATGGGAGACATTTGTAATCAGTTCATTTTTTGCTATTTCCAATTGTCTTTCATAATCAAATTTGCTTGCCAATTCTTTGGACATACTATTGATATTTTCAGCAAGTCTGCTTAATTCATCATTTCCTTTCATTTCAATCGTCAATCCCAAGTTTCCATTGGCAATATCATTAATACTTTCTGTAATACGCTTTATATAGCTGATTTTTTTTCGAATAATGGCTAAGAAAGTGACAACAAAAGAAAGGATAACAAAAGTAAATATTAAAAAAACGATAACATTATAGGAAGTGACTCCAATTTCATCAGTAGTTAGATATTTAAGATTATAGTAATGCAAAATAATTTGAGAGATAATTGCCATGACAACAATTGAAACAAAAAAACTAATAGCAACTGCTACCAAAAGTGTTACAAGTAATGAATTCTTGATTCGATATCTCTTCATATTTTATAGCCGACTCCCCAAACAGTTTTGATATAGATGGGATGTTTAGGATCTTCTTCAATCTTCTCCCTAATTTTTGTGATATGCACCATTACGGTGTTATCAGACTTGAAAAAGTCTTCTTTCCAAACAGCTTCGTATATTTTGCTGACGTTTAATACAATGCCTTTATTACGGGCAAGAAGTTCAAGTATATCGAATTCCTTCGGTGTCAGCCGTACTTCTTTCTCTCTCACCCATACTTGGCGAGTATCGGTATTTATTTTTAACTCGCCGATTTCAATGATGCTCTTGTCATTATCAACATCGGCATTATACCGCTTAAATCGTCTAAGTTGAGACTTTACTCTTGCAATCAGTTCCAACGGGTTAAATGGCTTTGTCATATAATCATCTGCACCAGAAGCAAGCCCTTGGATTTTATCCATATCTTCTGATTTTGCTGAAAGCATGATGATGGGCATATGGCGTTCTTCTCTAATCTTCATGCAGGCTTCAATTCCATCCATTTTCGGCATCATAATATCTAAAATAATGAGGTCAAACTCCTCTTTATCCAGTAGATTTAATGCTTCAATGGCATCTTGAGCCTTATTTGTCTGGATGCCTTCATTTTCTAAATAAACAGAGATAAGGTTTCTAATATCCTTATCATCATCAACAATTAATATTTTTGTACTCATTCTATTTCACATCCTTTACTTACTATTTAGACCTACACATAATTTTGGCAACATAACACATAAGCGGGTGGGACATTTCGGTATTCACGTTTAATGTCAATTTCTTCAAAGTATTGATTAAACAATGCCTTTTTAAATAGGGTGTATTGAAAAGTAATAAACTTACCTCCGTTTTTCAACAACTTTTTTGTTTTATTTAAGATAACATTGGAAACATTTTTGGGCAAACTTGCAAAGGGCAAACCAGAAATAACATAGTCAATATAAGGAAATCCATATTTTTTTACATATTTGTCTATGTTCTCTGCTGTATCGTTTACGATGATAAGGTTATTTTCACTTTTGTATTTTTCTTTTAACGTCTCGCAAAACACTTTATTGCTCTCAAACAACATAAGTATGGTATCTGTTTTTCTGTATTTTATGATTTTATCTGTAAAAACACCTGTCCCCGATCCATATTCAACAATATATTTGGCTGATTGGAATTCAACCGTCTCAATCATTTTTTCAGCAAGATAATCTGAACTTGGTAAAACAGCCCCAATTTTTCTTGGGCAAAAGAGGTATTGAAGAAAAAACTTTATTGGTTTCAAGTCCTATTCACTCCTTCGAATCGTTTTCTACGGCAAGAATAGACTTAAAACTTTAAGAAACAGTGAGGAAATTTCTTAAGAAATCTTAAGATGATTTAGGCTACCAAAAAATTCTCCTGCTTTTTCATATACTGTTCAAATTGGGACACTTACTTTTTGCACCTATAAGGGGAACATTCGGATTAAGGTTTGTGAAAAATTACACTTAAACAAGCGGGGGCTTTACTTTAATAATCATATTAAGCAATTGGGCGCGATTATCAAAAGATGATCGCGCCAATGTCTCGGTTTATTTGTATCAACTATTTTTCATTCTTACTCAAATCTGGTTTTCAAGAACCAAAAAAATAAAAATGACAAAACTTAAAATGAATGTAAAAAATACAAAGACACCATTTTTTTCATTCTAATCAATATAGTAAAAAGTCGTAAAGGAAATCTTAACTATATAGTTTTATTGTTTTCCCCATTTGTCAGTATAAATTAATTCATCTAATGGTATTCGTTTTCTCCATCCGACAGTCTCTAATACTGGTTGTTCTTGAAATTGATGTGTATATCCAACTGATAGTAAGCCGATAGGCTCGATATGTGGCGGAATATTTAGTATTTTCTTTACGTCTTGTCTCTTATAAAAGGAAACCCATCCAACTCCAAGACCTTCAGCCCGCGCAGCTAGCCACAAGTTCTGTATAGCACATACTACTGAATAGGTATCTGTTTCTGGTATCGTATTTCTCCCCAATACATGTTCCCCATCACTTGTCGGATTACATGTAAAACAAATTGTAACAGGAGCCTCGAGAATACCTTCCACTTTCAATTTAGGATACAATAAAGAACGTTCACCCTCAAAATACCTTCCTGCAACCTCCACTTCTTTAGAAACAACATCATGTAATTGCTGTTTAATATCGTCTGAGCGAACCATAATGAAATTCCATGGTTGCATAAAGCCTACTGATGGTGCGTGATGAGCTGCTTTCAAGATTCTGCGCAGTTTCTCTTCCTCAATCGGATGTTTGATAAATGACCGAATATCCCTTCGACTATAAATTGCATGATAGACACCTTGCTTTTGTTGCTCATCAAACTCATGAAGAGTTGTAATTTGCAAATTTGGTTCTGTAGGTAATATATCAGATGCAACAGCTACTTCTACTGCACCTTTAATCG
Source organism: Bacillota bacterium (assembly GCA_030705665.1). The sequence goes on along the minus strand of JAUZQA010000357.1, from coordinate 233 downwards.
AACCATCATTTGAACCAGAAACGCCTGCTTGCTCAAATGTAGCCATTTCATTTGCGATTCTAATAGCTGATCGCACAATCGGAAGTGCAGTGGCCGTCCCGCTTCCCTCTCCAAGACGAAGGTTTAGATTGACGAGTGGCTGTAATCCTAAGAGTTTATTCACAAAAATATGACCTGGTTCCACTGATTGATGCGATGCAATAAGATAATGCACGCATGTCGGAGTAATTCGA
>JAUZQA010000356.1 GCA_030705665.1 Bacillota bacterium | reverse complement strand
ATCTTTATTTGGATGATGTATAAAATATGTGAAGCTGTAGAAGGTGATGTCATTCATGCCAATGTGTATGTATTTGGAAAATTAATCGGCAACATCATTAATACGGTGTTTATTTTCTACTTTCTGATTACTTGTTCAGCCGTAGTGGGTGAACTTATTGAAATCATTCGGACTTGGATGTTTCTTGATTTTAGCCCGTTTTGGTTTGCAATTATTTATTTGACTTTAGGGATTTATATTGTTTTTGGCGGATTTAGAACAGTTGCGGGGATCTCCTTTTTCGGCAAGATCATCCCATTCTATTTAGTTTTTTCCTTCGGATATGCTTTAAAATATGGTGATTTTTCCAATTTGCTTCCCACTTTCGACCATAGCTTTAGCCAAATGGTAAAAAGCGGGTACGATATGTCACTTAGTTATCTTGGCTTTGAGGTATTATTATTTTTTTATCCATTTATTAAGAATCCCGAGCAATCAAAAAAATGGGTCCATATCGGACTTTTGGCAACTACTTTTGTTTATACGGGTTTGACGGTCATTAGTTTCGCCTATTTTCCACCTCATTTACTTGAACGATCAATCTGGCCTACATTGGAGATGTGGAAAATTGTCAGGCTGCCATTCGTTGAAAGGTTCGAGTATCTAGGAATTGCGAATTGGGCCCTACTCATCCTTCCAAATGTCGCGATTTCCTTATGGGCTGCCAGCCGGGGTACAAAGAAGGTCTATCATATCAGTCAAAAAAAATCAGTCATTTTGATTGCATTGATATGCCTGGTAATTGCAATACAAATTCCGACCCGTGAAAGGATTAAAATCTTCTTAAACCTGGACTCACAAGTTGGCTTTGCATTAACTTTTCTTTACACACCCATTCTCTATTTTTCAATGCTCATTAAAAAGAAGGTGCAATCAAAATGAAGAAAATTAACTTCTTTTTGTTCATCCTTATTTGTAATTTATTTTTGGGTGGATGCGTCCAAAAAAGTGTAATCGATGATGTAAATATTGCCACTGGAATCGGTATTGATAAAAGTGGAGATCAATTGTTGGGGAGTATCATGATCCCAGTCTTTAAGCCCGACAAATCATTCGATAATTTTACTTTTACTGCAAAAGGAAATATCATGAGGGACCTAGTATCTGAAATGCAGAAAAAAGCTTCCCAGCCTATTGTCGCCGGAAGCCTTGATCTTGCTTTTTTTGGAAAGGATGTCGCCCGTGAAGGAATCATTCAGGTACTAGATGTATTTCTTCGCGATCCAAGCGTGGGCTCAAGAGTCCAATTAGCGGTAGTGGATGGGAAAGCAATAGATATTTTTAAAGGAAAATACGGTGACCGAGGGAACTCGGCGTACCTCACTCAATTAATTGAACATAATATGACCGACCAAAATTTGCCCTTAACCAATCTTCATCGTTTTTTAGCTTCTTTTTACCAGGAAGGGCGGGACCCATATTTACCTTATCTGAAAAAAATCAAGCCTTACTTAGTTTCCATAACAGGTATCGCCCTCTTCAAAAATGGGAAAATCGTTGATCTGCTTTCTGAGAATAAAATGTTTTATTTTAAACTCCTTGTTGATAAACATACCAAGGGTTCCGTAAAGGTGAAAGGTAAGTCCGGAGAATCGACGGTCCAGAGTATCACTTCGAAAACTAAAATCAGGATGATAAATAGGAATCCTTATGAATTTACGGTGAATATGAAGATAAACGGGTTACTTACTGAACATCAGGAAAGGACCCTTAAGAAAGATGATATCCAAAAAATTGAGAAACAGTTGGAAAAACAAGTAAATCAAGAATGCTCGAAAATGATTGCGCAATTTCAAAGAAAAGATATCGACCCAGTCGGCTTTGGACATTTTGCTAAAACAAAAACAAGACATTTTGATTTTAAAAAATGGAATCAACTCTATAAAAATGCTCGCTTTAAAATTACTTCCGATGTAAACATCATTGAAGTTGGAGTTGTTGAATGAAAAAGCAACAACCAAAGACCTGAAGAAATCCTCGGACTTGCGAGGTTTTTTTCTATTTACAAACAGTTCATCAGGCATGTGCGAAAAAGTGGGGAAAGAAGATTCAACAACTTCTTTCCCCAGCTTAAAACTAGAATACATGTTTAATTTATTCAAACCATGGAATGTCAATTAATGTTTTTCCAATCCATTCGCGTAATATTTCATTAGTTGGTCCCATTAACGCCCCAGCGCGGCCATCCCGTAAAAACTTTTCTACCTGCCCTGAAAGATATCCCCTTCCACCAGACACCTGAAGGGCCTGATTCGTAACTTGAATAACAATATCAGCTGCATGTGTCTTTAATTCCCAAAGTGGATATAAGCATGTAGACAGCTCATTACCTTTTTTCATACATTGATCCATTGCATCACTTACCCGAAATAGCATACTTCTTGCACTGTCTACAAGAATTTGGGCTTTTGCTAACTCATGACGAATCACTTGGTATCCTGCCACAGCTTTTCCTGTGTCTTTATGAACTTTTTTCTTGGCACTATCAATTGCAGCATTAATCGCTCCTTGGGAAATACCGATCCAACAAGCACTTGTTCCTAACAAAAATAGCGGATCGATTACATTATCGTTATATTTGTTCATACCGCCTTCATCTCCAAGACGATTTTCCAGCTCTATTTTCACATTCTTAAATTTCATTGGACCGCTGGAATTTCCGCGAAGACCCATTGCAGAAAATGGAAAGTATTCAACCCCAGAATGATGATTTTCCACGATTAAAAACATCAGTTTATCTATGTTCGCAGTATCAGGTGAATTTGTACAAACAATGTACCAATCAGCTTCTCCTGCACTTGTAACAAATGACTTATCAGCGTTTAGCAGATATCCCCCGGCAACTCGAGGTGCTTCACTGACTACGTTCCAAAAATGACTGCCCGTTGCTGGTTCACTAAATGCCAGTCCGCCAATCTCACCATGAAGTACACCGGGTATAAACCGCTTACGCTGTTTAGCCGTTCCTGCAGTATAAAGAGTTTGTACTGCTGCTGTATGCATGACCCAGCACATCGTTGAGGAAGCACAATAGTGAGCAAAACTTTCGGCTAGCACAGCAAATCCTGTAAACCCATATCCTATTCCGCCTGCTTCAGTCGGAATGGTAACTGCCCCAAATCCGGCTTCTGCGATTGCTTTTATACTTTCACGAGGGTATACACCATCTCGATCAGAAATGGAGGCACGAGGCAAAAGTTCGTTTTTTCCTATTTTATGAGCCGTTTCACGAAGCTCTTCAAAACCTGGCGGGCATGACCACCACTTTGGAATCTCCATTACTCCTTCATCGATAGCAATATTTGGTATTGTCAATATACTTCACTCCTTTTGCTTTTTTAGGAATTATCACTGCCCCGCTTCAATTACTGAACAATTGACTGTTGAGATAAGAAATCGATGGCTTTAACTCATTATCATCACCCCAAATAATTTTTGACTCCTCCATCATGGCATGGACGCATATGGGAGCCAATGCATTTTTCCTAATACTTGGGAAAATACATCTTTTCATGTACCCTTTCCTGACATAAATATTGAGCAATAACCATTGACTAAGGAGGTTGTTAGATTACGTTACATCATTTTTAAAATTATCCCAATAGTTAGGAAATCAGCGTGGGTTTATATCACCTTTTATGTAACTATTTAGGTGGATAAAGTTTTTTTACATCAAGAAATTGGTCAATAATCGCTACACAAAAAACTTTATGAAAATAAAATGTAGAGGTGAAGAAAATGAGTGAGAAAACTTTAGCAAAAGCAGAATTTGATTTTTTAAGTCAAAAGCCAGGTGTCCAGTTAATCAAAGCAGGTACGTATAAAAAGAAAGAGCTTAATGGACTTTTGGGGATCCCAGCATTAAAAAGCCAAATCATTGATGTGCCAATTTCTTCGAAAGAAGATGCACTTTCCATGGGATATTTCTCCATGCAACCATCAGAAGATTTCGTATTCACTTATACGTATTTAGAAGTAAAGGTAATTCTAAATGGAAAAATTGTTGTACGAGACGATCAAGGTACCAAATACGTGGCTGAAGCTGGCGATGTATTAGTTTTTACCCCTGAGACAACCGTTATATTTGATAAAGAAAGTGATGGAGAAGCAATTTATACAGGCCACCGCCTGCCAGAACCTTCTTTTATGTAGTTCAAAATCTTCTATAAAACAAACAAGCATTCTAAAATGGGGAATTCCTGCTTAGAATGCTTGTTATATTAAAAGACATGTTAGGAGGGTAAATATGGGTATTCCCAATCATCCGATTCATCTAGTTGAAAAAATCAAAAATCAGCCTCTTATAGAACGTTTCCCCTTTCCCTTTAAGGGAGACTCCTATCGATATTCAAATAATGCCGAGGCACTGGACCCGCCTTTCTTAATTGATATTACACCTGAATATGAACAAGAAATTAAGTTAAAGCGGCAAACTTTAAATCAGAAAAAAGAACAAGCATTCCAGTCTTTTGAACACACGCTGGAGGCACAATGGGAAATTTTAGAGATGGTAATAAACGAGTTGACGGTTTTATACCCTGACAAATTCAGTGTAAAGAAAAAGGGAACTGATTGGACATTCATGAATCAATTATTAAATGAAAAATATTCTTTTATTTTTGGTGATTCTTCCAGCTTGCCATACGAACCTCTGGATTTTATTGGACGGCATATTCAGGAAGATTTAATTTATATTGCCCAAAGGGACGGAGATCTCTATATGGATGCAGGACAGCTTTGTTTCCCGGCAAACTGGTCAATCGCCTTTAATCTAGGCATGTCATATACT
>JAUZQA010000355.1 GCA_030705665.1 Bacillota bacterium | reverse complement strand
TTTCAGAGCTCGAAAAATACGGATATCAAGCAAAATGAGTATTCCAGGCTCTGGAATGCTTATTTTTTTTCAATAGTAAATTGTTGACGAAGCTAGACAATAAGAGTACGATGATGAGTTAGTAGAGGTGAAATACATGTTCAAGCCAATTATTGAGTTTTGTATCAGCAATCTGGCTAACGGCTCCCAAAAAGCCCGGGAAATTTTAGAGAGAGACCCCAATTTAGACATCATTGAGTATGGATGCCTTAGTCACTGCGGAAAATGCTCAGCAGGTCTTTTCGCTTTGGTGAATGGAGAAGTTGTAAGGGGACAAACCCCAGATGAGCTGGTTGAAAATATTTATCAATTTTTAGATGAAAATCCAATGTTTTAATATTGAAAAGCCTTGGCGCGCATGCGTTAAGGCTTTTGCTGCTTTTAGAAAGAGTATTTAGTTGAGGAGCTATGGTAAAGTGTATATACTGAAAGAAAAATGATATTTACACAGTGAAAATATAAAGGAGGGTAAAAGATGAGCAACGATATTATTATTCTCACAGAAGCGGCAGCTCTTCAAATAAAAGAAATGATGAAACATAATGAAGAAGAAGGAGCTTACTTGCGGATTGCCGTTCAAGGGGGCGGCTGCAGCGGATTATCCTATGGAGTAGGTTTTGACCACGAAATAAAGGATGGGGATTCCCAATTTGAACAATTTGGAATTAATATTTTAGTGGATAAAGAAAGTGCCCCTGTATTGAAAGGTACGAAAATTGATTATAAACAATCGATGATGGGCGGCGGTTTTACGATTGACAATCCAAATGCGATAGCATCTTGTGGCTGTGGGTCTTCGTTTCGGACAGCTGCCAATGCAGGTTCTCCTGAAGAATGTTAAATGAAAGGCGTCCTTTACTGTTGGACGCCTTTGCTGATTATTCATTAAACAACGATGAACTATGGATAGGCTGTACTTTTGCTTTAGGGTCGATATAGGATTTAGCATTATTAATAGCGGTTGGAGCTTCTCCAAACCCGCAGGCGATCAATTTTACTTTGCCATCATAGGCGCAGATATCACCTGCAGCGTATATACCTGGTATATTGGTTTCCATTCTTGAATTTACAACAATTGCATTTTTATCAATGACAAGCCCCCAGTCCTTAATTGGTCCAAGAGAGGTGACGAAGCCATAGTTCACGATTACATCATCTACATCAATTGTAACATTGTGCTCACTATTCACTTCTTTGATCACAACCTTCTTGATCTCATTTTCATCACAGGTAAATGATGCTGGGATATATGGTGTCTTGATATCTACTTTGGAATTTGTTAAATTTTCTACACTATGTTCATGAGCACGGAATTTATTTCTGCGGTGAACGATCGTTACTTGCTTAGCGACTGGTTCCAGCATCAAGGCCCAGTCAACAGCTGAATCGCCCCCGCCAAAGACAACGACATGTTTGCCAGCGAATTTATTTAAATCATCAATGAAATAATGCAAATTCTGATGTTCAAATTTTTCAACACCAGCTAATTCCAGACGCCGGGGTTGGAATGCCCCGTTTCCGGCAGTGATAATAACAGCTTTTGAATAATGAACTTCTTTGCTGGTTGTTAATTTGAAATTCCCATCCGAGAGTTTTTCAACTTTATCTACAGATTGTTCAAGAATGATGGTTGGATCAAACTTAGCCATTTGTTCCTTTAAATTATTAACTAATTCTTGGGCGCGAATTTTTGGAAAGCCGGCAACATCATATATATATTTTTCAGGGTAAAGCGCCGTTAGTTGACCTCCAAGCCGTGGGAGGCTCTCAATTAATTTTACGGATGCTTGTCTCATCCCTCCGTAAAATGCCGTGAATAAGCCAACGGGACCTCCACCGATAATAGTTATATCGTAAATTTTTTGAACTTCGTCCATTCCAAATCACCCCTCACATAGTTGTGAACAAATCCTCATTGTTTGTCATATCACATATTTATTTATTTTCACATATTTTTATGTATATATTCTGACTATTCTGCAAGAATTTCAAAATTATAAAATTTTTTTGGAAATAGTGTCGATTTTTCAAACTTTTCAAATTAATTTTTGAAATAATTTACTTGAAAAAGAAAAAAAAAAATAATAAGATGATAAAGAGATATTGTTACTATTTTGTGAACGAAATAGTACATTTTTTTGTCCGTCATCGTGAAAAACATCACAAACTTTTTTTAATCTCCAAAATAATATGTATGAAAGATGTGGAAGATAAGAAAAAGCTTATAAAAAAATATTAAAGGTGGAAGTGATCACTTTGAGAAAGCCAAAGATCGTTGTTTTAGGTGCGGGTTATGGTGGTTTGATGACGACTGTAACCTTGCAGAAGTTAGTCGGTGTTAATGAGGCAGAAGTTGTTTTGGTTAACAAAAATGATTATCATTATGAAACTACATGGTTGCATGAAGCATCTGCTGGTACATTACACCATGATCGTGTTCGTTATGAAATTCGAGATGTGATTGATCGTAATAAAGTCAATTTTATCCAAGACACAGCCGTGGAAATTAAAACAGCTGAAAAGAAAGTAATCTTGGAGAATGGGGAAGTTGATTACGACTATCTGGTTGTTGCTTTGGGCGGAGAGCCCGAAACGTTCGGAATCAAAGGACTAAAAGAGTACGCTTTTGGCATTGTAAATGTTAACTCATCACGTCAATTAAGGGAACATCTTGAATATCAATTTGCCACTTACAATATGGAAGAAGAAAAGAAAGAAGAAAGATTATCAATTGTTGTTGGCGGAGCGGGATTTACGGGAATCGAATTTCTTGGAGAGTTAACGAATCGAATCCCTGAGCTTTGTCATGAATATGACGTAGACTTTAATAAAGTGAAAATTACATGTGTAGAAGCAGCACCAACCATTCTCCCAGGTTTTGATGAAGATCTAGTTCAATACGCTGTGGCCCAATTGGAAAGAAAAGGCGTTGAATTTTTAATTGGTACTGCCATTAAAGAATGTACACCTGATGGAATCATTGCAGGAAAAAAAGATGAAGAGCCAATTGAGATTAAAGCAGCAACCGTTGTTTGGGCTGCTGGAATCCGCGGGAATTCAATTATTGAAAAATCCGGTTTTGAAGCTATGAGAGGAAGGGTTAAAGTACAAACTGATTTGCGGGTCCCTGGCCATGATAATATTTTTATGATCGGTGATTCTTCATTATTTATTAACGAAGAAATTAATCGTCCCTATCCTCCGACAGCTCAAATTGCCATGCAACAAGGTCAATGCTGCGCACGTAATCTTGTCTCGCTTATTAAGGGAAAAACGGATCTTGAAGTATTTACACCTGACATTAAAGGGACAGTATGTTCTCTCGGTGAAGACGATGCAATTGGGGTTGTTTATGGTAAAAAATTAAGAGGCGGCAAAGCATCATTGATGAAAAAAGTCGTCGACAACCGCTCGTTGTTTATGATTGGCGGGGCATCACTAATGTTGAAAAAAGGAAAGTTTAAAGTATTTTAAAAAAATGATAAACGGTAATACGGTGAAAAAGGGGCAGAGTAATCTGTCCCTTTTTCAATATATTAACTAGGAATATGGAAATAAAAGTTTCGGCAAAAAAATGATTTCATTGACTCTTTTTTGGACATTCAGTTACACTTAATGATGATGGAAAGGAGGATATTACCATGCAGATGAGCATTGTGGTGTTAATTATATCCGTTTTATTATTTTTCGTGTTATTTTTTGGGATAGGCTTTTTGCTTAATATGTTATTAAGAATGTCGTGGATAATGGCTATTATTTATCCTATTATTGCTATTCTCATTGTAGATAAAGTTCGGTTTATTGAGTATTTTACCAATAGCCGCTATGCCTTTACCCAGCTTGGACACCGATTTGCATCATTAGGGTCTGCAGATATTATTATCCTTCTAAGCGGCTTAGCAGGAGCAATTGCTGCTGGGGTTACCATTAAGCTGTTACGAAAAAATGGCTATGCCATGTTTTAATTGAATCAAGAGCGTTAACTCGTCCATTACTGATTAGTAATGGATTTTCTTTTTATCATTTTTCTCATTCATTTTTTGTATATTTCCCTCCATCATGGAAACTACTATTTCTGGAGGGTGAAAAATTGAATGAATCAATTAGTTGATTTTCTAAGGCGTTTAGCCATGACGTTTCTTTTTCTGACCGCGCTTTTGATGACATATCAATCAATATCTGGGGTGAAATCTAACACGCTGCTAGCATTTGTAAGCTTAAAATTAAAAGAAGCACATATTCTCGAGGAAAAATTTAAAGTGAACCTTGTGGAGTTTACCAAACAGAAGGGTGCATGGATGGAAACATTCCTCACCACGAGCAAGGCATCTGCTGAAACAGTTCCATTAGAAAATTCAGTTGATTGGTCCCAATATCCTAAACAAACAGTTGTTGCAACAGGTTATACAGCAGGGTATGAATCAACAGGGAAAAGCAAAGATAGTCCAAGTTATGGAATCACATATTCCGGGGTAAAGGTAAAGCGCGACTTATTTTCAACAATTGCTGCTGATTTAAATGTTTTTCCAATAGGAACCATCCTTTTTATTCCCGGCTACGGATATGGTGTTGTCGCTGATAAAGGCGGAGCCATAAAAGGGAATGAACTTGATCTATATTATGAAACAGTAAATGAAGTATATCATTCTTGGGGAAAAAAACAGTTAGATGTGTATATCGTTCATAAAGGCAGCGGAAAGCTGACAGAACAAGAATTAACTGCGTTAAATGAGGATAAATCGATGCAAGTGTTTCGCCAGCAATATATCAAATCAGAACAAAGATAAAACAGGCGGCAAGTAAGCCTGTTTTTTTGTGCT
>JAUZQA010000354.1 GCA_030705665.1 Bacillota bacterium | reverse complement strand
CAAGACTGTTGGAGCAAGGATTTGCGGGCGACGCCCTGCTCTCGGAATTTATTAAGAATAAGAACACTGTACCTCGGGTGAAGTGAATATCATGAATAACTTGCATATAGAATAAACGTTAGTCTGATGATAAGGACTAACGTTTTATTTTACCTTTTGGAGGGATTGAGATGGAGTTTATCGGAACGGCAAGACCAAAGCGTGAAAATTGGGTGGCGACAATGACAGCAGATGAGCAGGCCATCATGGGACAGCATTTTGAATACATAAACAAGCTGTATTCTGAAGGAAAAATCGTTTTTTCAGGTGCATGCACGGACGGGGCGATGGGGCTGATCGTATACAATGCCGAGTCGGCGGAGGAAGCTAGAGTACTTTTTGAAAATGATCCTTTAACAAAGTCAGGGATTACGAACACGGAGCTGCACCCTTTTCGGGTTGGGCATGCTAACATGTAAAAAAAAACGGCACGCCAAATCTGGCGTGCCCGTCATTCTTATTCCTCTTTCTTATCCCCAAGCGCAAATGTAATTTCCGCTTCACAGGCTACTTCCCCGTCAACGGTGGCTACGGCTTTTCCTTTGCCGATTGGTCCGCGGACGCGGGTCATTTCGACTTCCAGACGAAGCTGGTCGCCTGGTTTGACTTGGCGCTTAAAGCGGCAGCTGTCAATCCCTGCAAAAAATGCCAAGCGGCCGCGGTTCTCTTCTTTGATAAGAACAGCTACGGCGCCAACTTGGGCGAGTGCCTCCACAATCAGGACGCCGGGCATAACCGGATAGTCTGGAAAATGTCCATTGAAAAACTCTTCGTTGGCTGAAACATTTTTAATGCCAACCGCTCTTTTGCCTTCCTCCACCTCAAGGATTCGATCAACCAGCAAAAACGGATAACGGTGTGGAATGATTTCTTTAATCTGGGTAACATCAAGCATAGTATTAGTACCTCCTACTAATAATTGGTTCTTATTTTTATTATACACAAAAATTGCTTCTTAAAGATACCTAAAAAAATTCTATAAATTGACATATATATTTATTTTTTCAAAAAAATAACCTTGCGAAAATATGCTAGATTGGAAGAGTAAACTACTATTTGCGAGGTATAGACCTTGAATAAAGAAAATTGGATGTGGCCACTTTTTCGCAAAATCCTTATTTTAATGGGAAAATTTATAATTCCAATTGGCATTTCGGCATTGCTGCTTTATGCCCTTAATTGGGCACCTCTGGAAAACTGGGCAATCGACCGCCTGGCCCATGCGGAATCAAGTGATCAGCAGCCGGGATTGTTATTTCAGAATAAGGTAGACATACCTGATACTATTTCCTATAAAAAGGAAAAATATTTAATTTTTAAGACAGAAATCAAAAATAAGGTTCAATTTTTAGCTTCTAAGGTCGGGATTCAAACCAGCGCTCCTATAAAGAAGGAGCTTTCTAAAAAGTTTAAGAGGTTTGAGAGCGACGATTCAAAGGCAGTGACATTGTCGGATTGGGATATTATGAAAAACAACCTAAAGGACGGGTTTACTGCCCTTAAAGACGTGGCCACAGTCAGGATTATGACCGAAGACGGCAAACCAATGATTGTTGACAGCAAAACGGTCGTCGGCGATTATGATTCCGCTGATCATGTCATGCGGTGGGGCAAGGAAATTCAAGCCGCTTCCGCCAAATACGACGTCGATCCAGCATTAGTCGCGGCTGTGATCGAACAAGAATCAGGCGGTAAGCCCGATATCACGAGTCCGGCTGGAGCCATCGGCTTGATGCAGTTGATGCCGATAACTGCCAAAGAATTGGGAATCAACCCCTATGACCCTGCGCAGAACATTGAAGGCGGCACCAAATATTTAGCCGAACAGCTTCATCGTTTCGGCAGTGTTGAAATGGCATTGGCGGCCTATAATGCCGGGCCCGAAAATGTGTTCAACTTTCGGTATATGTACATCGCCGAGACGCAGAACTATATTCGCAACGTACCTGCTTTGATGAACAAATATCAGCAAAGATTTGCGTCTGCACTAAAGTAAAAAGCTTGCTTGATTTTGGAGTTCCTCTACAGAGCCCGGCGTGGCGTTCTAACGGACAGTTCAGGCTGTTTCAACAGCGATTTTGTCCGCAATCAGTGCTCTTACGGACAGGTCAGCTTCTTCCAACAGCGATTTTGTCCGCAATCAATGCTCTTACGGACAGGTCGGCTTCTTCCTACAGCGGTTTTATCCGCAATCAGTGCTCTTACGGACAGGTCGGCTTCTTCCTACAGCGATTTTGTCCGCAATCAATGCTCTTACGGACAGGTCGCCCTGTTCTAACAGCAAATTTGTCCGCAATCAGTGCTCTTACGGACAGTTTGGCTTCTTCCAACAACGATTTTGTCCGTAATCGGTGTGCTTACTGACAGATTCGCCAATTTCATCTGCCGTTCTGTCCGTAATCCTATTAGCTTCCTCCACAGTATGAAAACAAGCTGGCTCCCGCGGCCAGCTTGTCTATTTTTTTTCAACAAGATCGTAAATATGAAAAAAAGCGGACCCCTTCAGGACATCGGTCGGCTTGCCATGGCCGATGCCGCTGTATCCGACCAGCGCCCCGGCGGCAGCAAAAACAATGATCAAAACGAATAAGATAACAAAACGAAGGTAAATGGGAATGGCGCGCGTTTTTTGAACAGGCTTCGCGACCTCTTCTGACTTGAGTTTTTTAAACTCCTCACGTGTTAGAGCGTGCTTTTCCTCCATTCAAGTCCCCCCTCTTGTTAACGAATTCCATTAATCAGACCCATCATTTGATCCGTCATCGTCACCGCCCGTGATGAAAATTGATACGAGCGCTGCACGCTCAACAGATCCGTCATTTCTTTCGACATATCCACATTCGATTGTTCGAGCATCCGCTGGCCAATCGAAATTTGCCCCCGCGGCAATTCGGTCAACACCCCGTTCGGTGCCGGCACATTGTTAGGCAGGCCGATCAAGTTGCCCCCCTTTTGCTCAAAAAATTGCGGCTTGTTGATTTGGACGACACCAAGGTTGAACGTTTGCATCGAACCATCCGTCATCGTGACATTCATGACCCCGTTTTGCGTGATATCAAACTTTTGCGCGTCACCCGCAATAATAATCGGATTATTGTTATCATCCAAAATCGGATTGCCGTCGCTTGTTGTGAGCATCGTCTCATTCGGCGCCACAGGTGATAACGCGAGCGCGCCATTCCGTGTGTACTGAACCGAATTTTGCACACGAACCTTGTAGTACTGACCCGGCACCTGAAAAGCAGTATCAAGGTCCCTGTCGGTTTGCTTGAAGCTTCCCTGGCTCATGTTCATTTGCGACTGGCTGAGCCTGGCCCCCGTTCCTTGACGAATGCCATTCGGCGTTGTGCGCCCCACTTCTTTTGAGGCATCAGGCTGATTGTTCAGCTGCTGTGCGAGCAGGTCCGTGAAGGTTGCCTGCTTGCTTTTATACCCTGTTGTATCTAGATTGGCCAAATTATTACTTATTATGTCCATTTGTTTTTGCAACTGCCCCAACGTGTTCGTAGCCGTAATCATCGTTGTATTCATGGCTCCAACCCTCCTTTTTTTAAAAAATTACCCTATTTTCCCGACCTGATTAGCTGCTAGGTCCATACTCTTGTCGTACGCCTGCAATATTTTTTGGTTCGCTTCAAAAGAACGATATGCGGTTAACATGTCGGTCATCGCTTTGCTCATATCAACGTTTGATTGCTCAAGATAGCCTTGCTGCAGCTTAAACTGCTGATTGGCAGCTTGTGCGAGCGGTGTGCCATTTTCCGTGTGATACAGCCCGTTGCCTTCTTTGATGAGCTGCTGGTCAGGATTGTTGGTGTAGGCAATTCCTAATTGCCGCTGTTCGCCGTTTGGTCCGGTAATCAGACCGGTATCACTCACGGTGAACTGGTCGCTCGCAAGCTGGATTGGCTGGTTATTGTTATCAAGTATGTATCGACCGTCGCTCGTCGTCAGGTACCCTGACGCATCAAGAGTGAAATTGCCATTCCTCGTGTAGCGCACCTGCCCACTTGGGTCTTGAACCGTGAAAAATGTGGAGCCTTGGTTCAAGTCGATTAACGCCATATCTGTTTTATTATCAGTTTCCTTCGTATCGCCCTGGATAAAGCGTGGGATCGCTTCCTGCATATAGACACCCGTGGAGAGTGACCCAACCTGCGGGCCGCCGCTTTTTTGTGCGTTCATCCGCTCTAATAAAATGTTAGGAAATGACCGCAATGTCGATTGATCTTCTTTAAAACCAGGTGTATTGGCATTCGCCATATTGTTTGTCAGCATATCCGTTCGGCGCTGCTGCGCGATCATTCCCGCCGCAGCCGTGTAAAAACCCTTAAACATCCATTCCACCTCATTAGGAATCGTTCTACATAGATATTTTTATTATAGAAAACTTTTCCGCGTTCCACATCAACTATTTGCAGAAAAACGTCGGATCTTGTGAAAAAAAATCGAAATTATGGGGTTGCGGATATGTGAGGTGTTCGTGCGGATATATCCATTTCATGAGGGATTTGCGGATATAACAGGATTTCATGCGGATAAATGGAGGTATCCTGCGGATATATTGAAGTATCTTGCGGATATATTCCCCTTTCGAGCGGATATATCTCCCGCTCTCACAAATATACCCATACCCAAACAAAAAAAGCCTAACGCCGGTGAGCTCGTCCATCAGCATTAGACTTTTACTTATATCAACCAATTCTTTTTTTAGGTAGACGATCGATGTTGTCGAGCATAACGCCTGTACCAATTGCCACACAATCCATTGGATTTTCAGCCACAAGTACGGGAACCTTTAACTCCTCAGCTAAAAGCATGTCGATGCCATGCAGCAAT
>JAUZQA010000353.1 GCA_030705665.1 Bacillota bacterium | reverse complement strand
GCTGCATCAGCAGGTGTTGCCACTCCGCCAGCAGCAAAGTTTACAACTGGAAGACGTCCTAGACGTTTAATTTGAAGCAGAATTTCGTATGGTGCACCTAAAAGTTTTGCTTCAGTCATAAGCTCATCTTCACTCATAACTACAACTTTGCGAACTTGTGCATTTACTTTACGCATATGACGAACAGCTTCTACAATGTTCCCTGTTCCTGGCTCACCTTTTGTACGGAGCATGGAAGCACCTTCACCAATACGGCGGGCAGCTTCACCAAGATCACGGCAGCCACAAACGAATGGAACTGTAAATTCTTTTTTATTTAAATGGAATTCCTCATCTGCAGGTGTTAATACTTCACTCTCGTCAATGTAATCAGCACCTAATGCTTCAAGAACACGTGCTTCTACAATATGACCAATTCTTGCTTTTGCCATTACTGGGATTGTAACGGCATTCATAACTTCCTCAACAATTGTTGGGTCAGCCATTCTTGCTACGCCACCTGCAGCTCGAATATCAGAAGGCACACGCTCTAATGCCATAACTGCTACAGCACCAGCTTCTTCTGCGATTTTTGCTTGTTCAGCATTGACAACGTCCATAATTACGCCGCCCTTTTGCATTTCTGCCATTCCACGTTTAACCCTATCTGTTCCTAATTCCATTGTAAAATCCCCCTCTAACTTATTTTCCTCAAAAATTAGCCCGTTATAATCCACAATAAAGAAATAATATTAATTTAATCGGAATTATACCCATAATGACAATAAACAACAAAAAGGGACTTCTGTCAAGGCAGAAATCCCTTTTTCCGACTAAAACCAACCTTTTACAGTTGATGCAATACCACCAAAGAGGTTTCCAAAGAATCCGCCTATTCCTCTCATCATAAGAACAAACCCATTCGCTTTTTCTACATCCTGATCAGCAACAACATCAGCTGAAAGTCTCTTTTGGCCATCTGCAGTTAAGAAATTGATCTTTTCCCCATTTTTAGGTTGCACTGTAAGATAACCAATCGTTTCACCCTTCTTAATTGGTGCGTTAAGTTCGCCATTTTTATTGAGCTTCGATTTATCTAAAACTAACACTGTCTGATAATTCTTTTGTTCTCCATTTTGAACCGTCATGGTTAAAGGAGCATTTGTAGATATAGCAACCTCTTTACTTTTACCATTTACAACTTTTACAGTATTATGCCCTTTTACTTGATAATTCTTTGGAACAATTTGTTCTTTTGAGTAGTTGCTAAAGGCATAATCCATCATTTTTCTTGTCTCATCAAATCGTGCTTTATAGCCGCCGTTTCCACTGCCATCTGTAGCGTTTTGAACAACGGTGATAAATCTCTTTCCATCTCTCATTGCCGTACCTGTAAAGCAGTAGCCGGCATAGTCAGTAGTTCCTGTTTTTAAGCCGTCCATACCTTGGTAACCATATACGAGTCCAGGAAGCATCCAGTTCCAGTTATCCATTTTTGTTCCTTCAATAAATATTTTGGATTTAATACTGGATGTTTTTAACATATCTGGAAAATCATTTATTAAATGAAAGGCCAGAGTTGCAACATCGCGCGGTGACATTGCATTCTCATCATTAGGGTCCGTCCCTTTAGGTTGCATACCTTGGTAATCTTTATTATTTAATCCTGTACAGTTTACAAATTTAAAATTCTTAAGTCCGAGCTTCTTAGCATATTGATTCATGATTTTTAAAAAATTTGTCTCAGAACCAGCAATTGTTTCCGCAAGAGCAATGGTCGCCCCGTTTGCAGAGTAAATGGCCATTGCCTGATATAAGTCGCGTATTTTATACTTGCCATCCTGGCGCAAAGGAACATTTGATAAACTCCTATTTTGCGAGATTTTGTAAGCTAAATCGCTGACGTTATACGTTTGATCCCACTTAACTTTACCCTGCTTTATATAATCAAGAAGGATATATTCGGTCATCATCTTTGACATACTGGCAATTCCCAGCATTTTGTCAGCATTTTTTTCATACAAAACTTGTCCTGTTTTTCCATCTACCAATATAGCCCCTGCGGCATTAACATTTAAGTCTGCTTGCGCTTCAGCCTTGTTGTTAAAACCGGCTAAGATCCCCAAAAATAAGATGACTGCCAATCCACTGGCAATCCATTTTTGATAAAACTTTTTGTTCACTTTAACGCCCTCCAACGAATTAATCACACGTTTTTTATTTTATCATAAGTGCTTCACAAATAATAGGCAGAGTATAGTCCTATCTTTTTACCATTTTTTAAAGTGGGCACTCGTTTTTTTGGAAAAGGACCGCACAGCCGCTTTAGCAAAAAGAAAACCCGCCGATTGGCGAGTCTGTCTTGAAAGGGAGGGAAAACCCTCCTCTTTTGTTTTACGATAAAGAATAGTTTGGTGCTTCTTTCGTGATTTGAACATCATGTGGGTGACTTTCCCTTAAACCTGCACCTGTCATTCGGATAAATTGTGCATCTTCTCTAAGTGCCAGTAGATCCTTTGTACCACAGTATCCCATACCGGCACGAAGACCACCAACAAGTTGATAAATTGTTTCAGCTAATGGTCCTTTATATGGAAGACGCCCCTCGATGCCTTCTGGTACGAATTTTTTCGCATCCTCTTGGAAATATCGATCCTTCGATCCTTTTTCCATTGCGGCAACAGAACCCATACCACGGTAAACCTTAAAGCGGCGGCCTTGGAAAATCTCTGTTTCACCAGGGCTTTCAGAGACACCTGCTAATAAACTGCCCAACATTACAGCATGCCCGCCTGCAGCCAGTGCTTTCACGACATCACCTGAATATTTGATGCCGCCATCAGCAATGATCGTCTTGCCAAGTTTTTTTGCTTCAAGGGCGCAATCATAAACGGCTGTAATTTGTGGAACCCCTACACCTGCAACAACCCTTGTTGTACAAATGGAGCCAGGTCCAATTCCAACCTTAACAATATCCGCACCTGCTTCAATTAATGCCTTAGTTGCCTCTGCGGTTGCAACATTTCCAGCAATAATTTTTAAATCTGGATAAGCGCTTCTGATCTCCTTAACCATATCCAGAACGCCTTTAGAGTGGCCATGTGCTGTATCGATTACAATTACATCAACATTGGCTTTAACAAGCCCAGCAACCCTCGCCATGGTGTCTGATGTTACCCCTACTGCGGCTCCTGCCAATAAACGCCCTTGCTTGTCTTTTGCAGAATTAGGAAACTCAATAACTTTTTCAATATCCTTTATGGTAATTAACCCTTTTAAAATTCCATGATCATCAACAAGTGGAAGTTTCTCGATTTTATGCTTTTGCAGAAGGAGTTCTGCCTCTTTTAAGGTCGTTCCAACAGGAGCAGTTACCAGCTCTTCTTTTGTCATAACATCAGAAATTAGCAGGGAATAATCTTGGATAAACCGAAGGTCCCTATTCGTAATGATACCAACTAGTCTTTGTTCGTCAAGATTATTAACAATTGGAACCCCTGAGATGCGATACTTTGCCATTAAATGCTCAGCATCATAAACTTGGTGTTCAGGAGTTAAGAAAAATGGATCGGTAATAACACCACTTTCTGACCGCTTTACCTTTTCCACCTGCTCTGCCTGCTGATCAATGGTCATGTTCTTATGAATGATCCCTAATCCGCCTTGACGTGCCATCGCAATCGCCATTTCCGCCTCTGTAACAGTATCCATTCCGGCACTAATGATTGGAATATTAAGCTTAACGCCAGCCGCAAGCTCGACACTGAGGTCAACATCACGAGGCAGTACTTCCGATTTTCCAGGAATTAATAATACATCATCAAAGGTTAATCCTTCTTTTGCAAATTTACTCACTTTTTTTCCCCCCGAACTAAAAATTATTATTAGTAGGTTATCAATTGGACAAAATACTGTCAAGAAAGAAAAATTAATTTGATTTTTCAAAAAAAGGGGATTGAAACAAATGGATATTAGATTTAATGGCTGGAAGAGTTATTCATTCCTCTTTTCAGCTGAAAATACCCAAGTATTTTTAAAAAATAAATATCTTAAGCAGAACATTGAAAATCCCGAGCAAAAAGCCTTCGAAAATTGTTATGCCTTTATATATTATTTGGAACATGGTCAAGTTTATTATAAACAAGCTGAAAGTTCTTCGCTAATTATAAAACCAATTCTCCTATTTTATGGTCTGGTTCATTTGCTAAAAGCATGTATTTTAACTATTAATCCAAATTATCCCGAAAATACTTCAGTCCTTGCTCACGGGGTTACAACTAGAAAGAGAAAAAAGCAAAATTATCAATTTTTCCAGGATGAAATTAAATTTCAAAAAAATGGACTTTTCCCTTATATGTCAGAAACGTTGTTTCACATGGAACAATTAGAGGGAGATAAAATATCGATGGGTGAATTATTGCAAATGCTGACTGAATTAGATGATCTTTTCCAAAGGCTTGAAGGAATGAAAAATTTTGTTCAGGTTGCTGTTCAGGGTGATCAATTTATTATTCCAGAAAAACTCCTTGACCACTTTCATATGAGTGACAATCGATTAAAAGAATCTTTATCCTCCAAATGCAAAGATTTATTTTTATTTTCTGATGAGGGTCTTGCCTTTACATTTGGGGATTCTCCTTTTCGAAGAGCGAATCCGATCAAATATCATCTCGAAGATAAATACTTCGCATTTCCGATACATAAGCATCATTATTTTCATTTACCTGAGCTGCTTGTCCATTACTTGCTTTTGTATAATTTAAGTATGATTGCCCGCTATGAAACAGAATGGTGGGGGGAATTGACGAAAATGATGCCAACAAAGGATTATCCGTTTATTAATGCATTTTTGGATCTAACCACTGAAAAGGGACCTTTTTTGATTTATCAGTATTTGGTGGG
>JAUZQA010000352.1 GCA_030705665.1 Bacillota bacterium | reverse complement strand
TTTAAAGGCGGGGTGCATTTGGAGAATTTAGGAAACGTGGATGCGATAGCATTTGATAAAACTGGGACACTTACAAAGGGGAAACCAGAAGTGACCGAGGTTATTGTCAAAGATGGAATGGATAAAGAAATGCTAATCTGGAATGCTGCCTCGATTGAAAATTATTCTTCCCATCCTCTTGCACAGGCCATTGTAAGTTTTGCTAAAAAACAAGCAGGGATAGAATTACTCTCACCTGAAGAACTGGAGGATGTTCCTGGATGGGGGATCAGAGCAAAATTGAATGGTTGGCAGTGGAAGATTGGCAAAGCAGATTTTATAGGGGAGCAAACTGCGATCTTCGCAAATGAAAAAGCTAAAATACTGGCGAACCGTGGAAATACACTTGTTTTTGTGAAAATGAAACATGAATGTGTCGGCCTTTTTGCTTTAAAGGATGTCGTTCGAGAAGAAACAAAGACTGCCATTGAAGAACTTAGAAAAATGGGGGTTTTCACCATTATGCTAACCGGGGATAGCAAACATACAGCAAAAGTAATCGCCGCTGAGAGCCACGTTGACCAATTTATCGCTGAATGCTTACCCGAAGGAAAAGTTGAGCATCTTAAGGAATTAAAAAATAAATTTAAAACGGTGGCGATGGTTGGCGATGGAATAAATGATGCTCCAGCTTTGGCAACTGCAAATATCGGCATTGCAATGGGAGGAGGAACAGATGTTGCTCTGGAAACAGCTGACGTAGTATTAATGAAAAATGATCTCCCGCGCATTGCTGAAGCCATTAAACTCTCGAAACGTATGAATCGAATTATTAAACAAAATATTTTTTTTTCGATTACTGTCATCCTACTCCTAATCATATCAAACTTTTTTAAAATACTCGAGTTGCCTTATGGAGTTATTGGTCATGAGGGGAGTACGATTCTTGTTATTTTAAACGGTTTAAGACTTTTAAAATGATGGCTGTGTTAAACTTGGCTGTTGATTTCCGCTCCAGGCACTTGCTTTCCGCTCCAATCAACAGGTTTAAAAAATCAACAATACCCTTTAACACAGCCAAAATGATAACAAGGACCGGAATTGTGCCGGTCCTTTAGTTATATTTCTATTTAGTGATATCCGTTCGAACCGTTTGCAGACCCGGAAGTCTTGTTTCCCTTACTGCCTTTTCCCTTTTGCTTCGTACCGCCGTCTTTTTTTGTATGTTTGGTCATTGTAAAACCTCCCTTACGATTGTGGGGATTTGCTCCCAAGTATAGTTTCGGCAGAAAGTTTAATTTCAAAAAAGGAAACTACAGGGAACATCAACAGTTTGATTTATTCCTTTCACTGTAAAAAGCATTAATTTCCCCGCCGAGAACAATAATAAAGGCTGTTATATATAACCACAGCATTAACACAATAATAGCCCCTATGCTTCCATAGGTAATCGAGAAGGTACTGAAATTATCAACATAAAAGGACAGGGCAACAGAAGAAACGATCCATCCTACTGTTGAAAAGGCCGCACCGGCAAAAGCGCTTCTGCATCGGAGTCTTGTATTGGGAGCAATCCAATACAATCCCGTAAAAAGAAGAAATAACATAACTGCACTAATTAACCATCGCAACGCTGCCCAGAATTCCAAAAACTGAACCTTAAAGCCCATTTTTGAAAACAAGTAAACTCCTATTTCTTTTCCAAATATCGGTATTACAATCACAATCACAAACACTAAAATCATTCCAAATGTAAGCAAAACAGACATACCGCTTGATACAAAGAAAGATCTTGTTTCTTTAACGTTATAGGCTTTATTGAATGCTTTAACGACTGCACTTATGCCATTTGATGAGGACCAAATTGTACCGATAATACTAAATGACAAGAGTCCCCCATGGCGATTGTTCATGATATCATGTAAATTTTTTTCAATTAAGTCCAATACCTCTGCCGGGGCAAACCCCTTTATGACTCCAAGCAAATCTTGATGTTGGATTGGCAAATATGGAAGGAGTGAAAACAAAAAGATTAAAAGTGGGAACATTGAGAGCAGGAAGTAATAGGCCATTTGCGCAGATAATCCTGGCAGGTCATCCTCATCAATTCGATGCCAAAGCATCTTTAACAAGGAATGTTTCATTTTATTTCCTCGCTTCTCCACTGTTTCACCCCCTTCTATTTAAAGCTTTCATCTTTATCCAGGTCTTTCATATCCTTTGCATCCTTAGTAATAAATGTTTCCTTTGTTTCCTTAAGCATTTTTGTAACCTGTGGGGTTGTTTCCTTCAGTTCTTCCACTTTACTTGCAATAAAAGATATATCTTCCCCAATTTCTTCTACTGTTGTTTTCCATTTAAGAGCAGTTTCTTTTACTTGATTGGTTAATTCACCAGGATTTTTTATGAGATGGGACACACTTTTCGTAGTTTTTTGGCAATTTTCCTTCACTGCATCCCTGGTTTCCTTATCCAACAAGGTTATCGCTCCTCCTGCCAAAGCCCCCCATAGCATTCCTTTCCAAAACCTTTTCAAATTTGACATGGTAACCTCTCCTTAATCAATATGTATAATTCGGTTATTTTTTATGCTATCATCCTTACCCCATTCACTTTCCTTGCAAACATTTTTCATTGACTTTTGAAATAGAACATGGAAAGATATTTTTAAAGACGAATAATCTTGTAAAAGAGCGTGAAACTTTATATAAACAGAAAGGATGAACATGTTGAACTTATCACAGAAATCTACAGAAAATGTTGAATTTATGATTGAAAAGATAAAAGAAAAATTAAGGGTGTTAAACCTAGGTGCAATTAAGCCCTCACATTTTGATGAAGAAATGTATGAGGATTTAAAGGAAATTTATGAGCTGGTTATGAAGAAAAATTCTTTTAGTCCGAATGAAATGCAGGCCATTGTCGAAGAACTTGGAAGTCTTCGCAAACAATAACAGTGACTGATTCATCAATTAGACTTTTTGAAAAAGGCTGACCAAAAAGTCAGCCTTTTTTTTAATCCTCTTCTTGTTCAGTTAAAATAATCGGCCCCTCGCTGGTGATGGCAAGTGTATGTTCATATTGAGCGGAGTTTTTGCCATCAATTGTACGTGCTGTCCATCCGTTGTCTTCCATTCTCGTTTGATACCTTCCGATATTTACCATAGGTTCAATTGTAAAGACCATTCCTTCTTTTATCCTTGGGCCTTTTCCCGGTAAGCCATAATGAGGAATATCCGGTTTTTCATGCATATCGGCTCCAATTCCATGCCCAATAAAATCACGCACGACAGACAATCCTTCGCTTTCAACATATTGTTGGATGGCATGCCCAATATCGCCAATCCGATTCCCAACAATCGCCTGTTCAATGCCTATATAAAGTGCTTTTCTTGTAACATCTAATAAATGCTGGTTCTCCTCTGAAATATTTCCAACAGCATAACTCCAAGCAGAATCTGCTAACGCCCCGTTGTGTCTTACAACCATATCAATGGTAACGATATCCCCTTCTTTTAATGGTTCTTTACGAGGAAAACCATGGCAGATTTCATCATTAATGCTGGCACAAGTAGCATACTGGAATCCATGATATCCTTTTTGCTCTGGTGTGGCGTCATGCTTTTGTAAAAACTCCTCAACAAATTGATCAATTTCCCAGGTTGTAATCCCTGGCTTAATTAACTTTGCTATCTCTTTGTGGCATGAAGCAAGAATTTCACCTGCTTTTTTCATTGCTTCAATTTCCCTTTTTGATTTTAGTACAATCATTTTCTTCCCTGCCTTTTATCTTTTTGTCTATCCATATATATTTACGAACAAATAAGGATCTAATTGATTTGTCTGCTCTATTATATTATCGCTAACCATTACTTTTTTCAAAGCACTAAGTACTATTCACTCAAAAATTCATCATCAATTTTATGATATTTTATTTTCAATTTAAAGGTGTATTTTAACAAAAAATTCATATTATTGTAACACAGACATGTTCTTAATATGGAACAACCTTAATTAATTTGATAAAATAAAACTAATACAAGAATGTAAGGGTGTGACAACAATGATTGGTGATCGTGTAAAAAGTTTGCGCTTGGAAAGAAAGATGTCCTTATCCGAGCTTGCAGAACAAGCTTGCGTAGCTAAATCTTATTTAAGCTCCTTAGAGAGAAACCTTCAACGAAATCCTTCCATTCAGTTTCTCGAAAAGATAGCCTCTGTTTTAAGTGTCCCAGTTGACTACTTAATTCATGAACACATTGATACAGATACTTTGGATAATGATTGGATGCTCCTTGTAAAGGAAGCGATGAACTCAGGTATTTCAAAGGAGCAATTCCGGGAATTCCTTGAATTTAATAAATGGAGAATGAACCAAAGGAGAGATTGAGGCCAAATATATGACCTCCTTCTCTTTTTTTATACGTTAGATTAAGAAATCCCCATTAATCATTCATTTAACCTCAGGTAATGAAGATTTTTGGCAAATATTGACGATTAATCCAATGTATTGTAGAAATTTAAATATTATCAAAGTGTTTTGAATTGACAAAAAACTACAACCTAATAGAATAGAACTAATTATAATATACATATAGATATACCTAAGCATCTAGTCCTAATCCATTTAGAAAGAAAGGCTTACTTTAAGGTATTTTTCACAGAAAAAGGCAAACCTTCTGAAAGGTTGGGACGCAAAACCACGGGTCTAAAGCAGCGTGTATTTTTGCTAGGATAGCCGAGTTGCCTTGAATACTATAAGTATTTTAGGGGTGAGACAGTGTTAGAAGCTAATACAATCGATAAAGAAATTGATTCAGAATGGTTAGAACTTATTATTGAGGCAAAAGAAATGGGAATGACAATTGAAGAAATTCGTGAATTTCTTTTCCATACTCAATAA
>JAUZQA010000351.1 GCA_030705665.1 Bacillota bacterium | reverse complement strand
TTTTTTATTCCGCAGTAGCTCAGTGGTAGAGCTATCGGCTGTTAACCGATCGGTCGTAGGTTCGAGTCCTACCTGCGGAGCCATATTATAGAGAAGTACCCAAGTGGCTCAAGGGGCTCCCCTGCTAAGGGAGTAGGTCGAGTAATCGGCGCGAGGGTTCGAATCCCTTCTTCTCTGCCATATATATTCTGGCCCCTTGGTCAAGTGGTTAAGACACCTCCCTTTCACGGAGGTAACACGAGTTCGAATCTCGTAGGGGTCATACGAAAACTGATGATACAAATCATCAGTTTTTTTCGTTTTTGGGGGAAAATTAATATTCAGTAGAATCCCGAATCAAATCAGCCCCAAGGTAATCAGAAACATCTTCTTGTGACCCGCCAAACCTAAAAAAGACGCTCCAAAGTAACAAGAATGAGAATCTCGTGACCATGGGCATCCAAAAGCAGCCCCGATGGTAACAATAATGGAAATCTCGTGACCATCAGCCCATAAAGAGGCGCACAATGGTAACAATAAATGCAATCTTGATGACCATCCGCATTAAAAATACCGGCTCAAGGTAATCAGAAACCAGGCCACTCCCAATCTTCCCTCAGCAGCCGATCCAACCTCCTCGCCTTCCTATCTAATAAATCCTGCAAATATAATATCCAAAAATAATATTTTAAGCGCTTACATACGTGAAATATTATTAAAACTTTTCGCGTGAAATTACTTGAAAATGTCGGATTGTGACGGATATATTCTGTTTTAGACATAAAATTCACTAAAATATGATTTCTGTTGGCTAATGTCATCTATTTATGTCGGAAAACCAAAAAAACTTTTTCAAGGAATAATGTTATAAAGAACGAATTATAAAAGAATCATTGAAATAAATATTTAGAAACAGGGATGAGGAGAACAATGGCGGTGAATACTTTTTTTCCAACCGACTATCAGTTGCATTTATTTCACGAGGGAAACTTCTTTCAAAGCCATCAACTTTTCGGTGCTCACGTCTTGCAAACGGGAGATCAGGTTTGTACAAGATTTTGTGTTTGGGCACCAAATGCCAGGCAAGTGCGGCTAGTTGGAGACTTTAATGGTTGGAATGGTAACGGATATGAGTTTGAGAAAGTGAACGAAGAAGGTGTCTGGGTTTTGCTGCATTATCAAAACTTAGATGGATGCCTCTATAAATACGAGATTCTCACTAAAGAGAATGAAACCTTATTAAAGGCAGATCCTTTTGCTTTTTATTCAGAGTTAAGGCCTCATACGGCA
This sequence comes from Bacillota bacterium, assembly GCA_030705665.1. Next base: position 3,623 of record JAUZQA010000351.1, on the reverse strand, counting down.
TCTATTGTTTACGCAATGAATGCTTTTGAGTGGAATGACCATCAATGGATGCAAAAAAAGGAAAGAAAAAATACTCTTGCCGAGGCTGCGGTTATTTATGAAGCCCATGTAGGTTCATGGAAAAAGAAATCGAATGGTGATTTTCTTACCTATCGGGAGCTGGCAGATGAATTAATTCCATATGTTTTAGAGCATGGGTTTACCCATATTGAATTATTGCCGCTGGTTGAGCATCCTCTTGATATTTCATGGGGATACCAGGGAACAGGCTATTACTCTATTACGTCAAGATATGGTACACCGCAGGATTTTATGTATTTTGTTAATCAGTGCCATGTGAATGGTATAGGTGTGATTCTTGATTGGGTTCCAGGACACTTTTGCAAGGATGCACACGGACTTTATCAATTTGATGGTACACATCTCTATTCCTATGACCATATCCATGACAGGGAGAACAGTGTCTGGGGTACGGCGAATTTTGATTTAGGAAAAGGCGAAGTGCAAAGCTTCTTAATATCGAACGCTTATTTCTGGATGGAACAGTATCATATTGATGGATTCAGAGTAGACGCTGTTGCCAATATCATTTATTGGCCAAATTCCAATGGGAACCATGAGAATACTTTTGGAATAGACTTTTTAAAAAAGTTAAACAAAGCAGTGGGTGAATATGATCCTCATTTTTTAATGATTGGAGAAGATTCCACAGACTTTCCAAACGTGACGGCTCCTGTTCATTATGGAGGGCTGGGTTTTGATTATAAATGGAATATGGGTTGGATGAATGACATGTTGAAATACATGGAGACTCCGGCTTTTTCACGTCATTCCATGCATCATAAAGTAACATTTTCGCTTTTGTATGCTTTTTCGGAGAACTTCATTCTACCGTTTTCACATGATGAAGTTGTTCACGGGAAAAAGTCGCTGCTTGATAAAATGCCGGGAGACTATTGGGAAAAATTTGCCCAGCTTCGTTTATTGCTAGGTTATATGTTTGTCCACCCTGGGAAAAAGCTGTTATTTATGGGCTTTGAACTAGGACAGTTTGCCGAATGGAAAGACAAGGAACAACTCGACTGGAACTTACTGGAATATGACATGCATCGAAAAACAAACACATATGTTAAAGAGTTAATTAAAGTATATAAACGTTCAAAAGCAATGTACGAATTAGATTATTTACATGATGGATTTGAATGGATTGATGCTAATAACTCTGAACAATCGATATTCTCTTTTATTCGCAGGGGTAAAAAAGAAGAAGAGTTTTTTGTGATCATCTGCAATTTTACAGGGCTTTCCTATCAAGATTACAAAGTTGGCATTACCGCTCCTGGAGAGTATCGGGAGGTATTTAACAGTGACAAAGAGGAATTCGGGGGCACCGGCCAAATCAATAAAAAAGTGATCGTTGCTCAAGAGGAACCATTCCACGGAAAACCATATTCGATCAGTCTTACAATTCCGCCATTTGGCATTTCAATTTTACGACCAGTTAAGAAGAGAAAGGAGCGAAAAGGTAATGGGAAAGAAAAAGTGCGTAGCTATGCTGTTAGCAGGAGGAAAGGGGAGCAGGCTTAATTCATTAACCAAAGATATCGCGAAGCCTGCGGTTCCATTTGGAGGAAAATACCGCATTATCGATTTTACATTGAGCAACTGCACAAACTCGGGAATAGATACCGTTGGCGTCTTAACACAATACCAGCCATTGCTTTTAAACTCCTATATAGGAATTGGCAGTGCCTGGGATCTAGACCGAAAGGATGGTGGTGTGACCGTCCTTCCCCCATACAGCGAATCATCTGAAGTGAAATGGTATACAGGAACAGCAAGTGCCATTTTCCAAAATTTAAATTATTTGAAGCAACATCAGCCGGAATATGTCCTTATTTTATCGGGTGATCATATCTACAAAATGAACTATGAAAGTATGCTTGAATATCATATTGAAAAACGGGCGGATGTAACGATTTCGGTCATTGAAGTTCCTTGGCATGAAGCAAGCCGCTTTGGAATTATGAATACCGAAGAAGACATGCGAATACGAGAATTTGAGGAAAAACCTAGCACACCAATTAATAATTTGGCTTCAATGGGAATATACATTTTTAATTGGAATGTTTTAAAAGAATTTTTAGAGATGGATGACCGTAATCAAAGATCGACACATGACTTTGGAAAAGATGTGATTCCATTGTTGCTCGATGAACAAAAGAAGCTGTTTGCTTACCCATTTAAAGGATATTGGAAGGATGTCGGGACTGTAAAAAGTCTCTGGGAAGCCAACATGGATCTGCTAAATGAAGAGAGTACGCTGAATTTATTCGATAATGAATGGAAAATTTACACGGTGAATCCGAATCAGCCTCCGCAGTATATTTCCCCAGAAGCCATTGTAAAAGAATCACTGATCAACGAAGGATGCACGATTGAGGGTTTTGTTGAAAAGTCAGTTCTCTTTCATGGGGTAAGTGTTGGAAATGGCTCTGTGATAAAAGAATCCGTTATAATGTCTGATGCAAAAATTGGGAAAAACGTCCGAATCGAAAAAGCAATCGTACCTTGTAATATATCGATACCCGATGGAACTGTTATCTGCTCACTTGATGATGAAATTATTTTAGTAACGAATGAAATGATAAATGGACTGTACCCTGCCTATTAAAGTAAAAATTCAGTATTCTATGGAAGACATAGACGCCAAGCGACCCGTGTCCTTCGCTAAATTGGCTCTTTCATTCTTAACATAAAAACAGGAGGAATAGTAATTGAAGAAACGACTACTAGGCGTAATCGACGCGACAACCTATTATGAAGATTTAGATGATTTAATTGGACACCGTTCACTTGCCGCCCTGCCGTTTGCCGGACGTTATAGGTTGATTGATTTTGTTTTATCAAATATGGTGAATTCGGGAATGCGCAGTGTGGCTATTTTTCCAAAAGTACAATACCGATCGCTGATGGATCATTTAGAATCAGGGAAAAATTGGGATTTAAATCGAAAAAGGGATGGTCTTTTCTTTTTTCCTTCTCCAATTATTGACAGCAGCCATAATGGAATTGGCTGTTTCCACCACTTTGCCGCGAATATCGATTATTTCAACCGTAGTTCGCAAGAGTATTCCTTGATTACCAATTGCAATACCGTGTTTAATATGAGCTTTTATCCTCTGTTAGACTTTCATATCGAGTCTGGGTGCGATATTACAGAGGTGGTAAAGCAAGATGGAACCTCAATGGAAATGTATTTGATCCGAACTTCTCTGCTGATTCATTTAATTGAAACTAGAGATGAAACGGGATATACCTGTATGAAAGATGTTGTTGAAGACATTCGTCATGCTTATACCATTTGTCAATATCAGTATGATGGTTTTGCGGTGATGATAGATTCGATTCAAAGCTACTATTCTAACAGTATGAATTTACTTAATTCGGGAATTTGGAAGGAACTTTTTCGGAAGGAACACCCGATTTTAACAAAGGTAAAAGATGAACCGCCAACTCGATATATGAAAGGTTCTCTCGTCCAAAATTCGATGGTTGCGAATGGATGCTTAATTCAAGGAAGTGTCGAAAACAGTATTATTTCGCGAGAAGTAAAGATTGGG
>JAUZQA010000350.1 GCA_030705665.1 Bacillota bacterium | reverse complement strand
GTATTTTCCTATATTCAGGTAAGCACTGTAGTTTGCTGCCTGAGCTTTGGCAAGCTGTCGGTAAAAGCCCAAATCATCTCCCGTGAAACGGGAATGAAGCCGAATGGTATAGTTTACCTGATAAGTATCTCCCTTTTCGATGGCATCTTTTATGGACAAAATATCGGAACGATACTGTTTAAAAGTCGTATCCGGCAGCCATTCCCCCACCTTAAACCGCTTCTCTTCTTTTGTTTCCTGCACTCTTAATGGCTGCTTAAATAGCCCAAACCATAAAAGCGGCATTTTGGTTCTCGAGTGTACGGCATAGGCTTGATCAAATGCGGGAGCCGCTTCATATGAGATATATCCAGCGGCATAATACCCCGATTGAACGGATGCCTGAATTTTCTCCAGCCCCGGTTTTACTTCTTCAATAGAATACGCCTCAATTATTTCAACAGGATCTTCAAATAAAAGTGGGCTTCTTAGCCCTTGCCGATCGGCAAATTCAAACAATAACTGATATTGCTTCGCTTGATTGTGCACCGTGTAATCCTTCCAATCCAATTGATGAAATCATAATCACTATTATAGTATTTGATGGAATCATTTTTCTAATAGTACGAATCAAGTAACAAAAATTTATTTGACGACAAGAATTAGTTCCATAAGTCAAATACTAGTGTGGCGTATTCAATCCCCATGCAAAAACTTGAAACAAAAGACCTAATGAAAGGAGTCCAAATCCCCATTTAATCATGGATTGTCCTGGAGCTGATTTTATATATTCCATAAAAAAACAAACCAATCACCTCTCACATATATTACTACAGCATAATCATATCAAACGAATGTCATAATTTTGGTAATTTTACAAAATATTTACATTTAAAATCGGTTTTTTTCTTAGTTAAGAAATGTACTAAACTAAACTGACCTCTAGCCTAAAAGCCTTACTTCACACTTTCCATTTCTCTTACTAATCGTTACTAAATAATCTGGCCCTCTAATGGAATAAACAAAATATGGGCTTGGTCCTAAAATTGCATATAGATTGTTGAACTAACCCACCCGTTTACTTTAAGTACATCTTTTCACAAACTTGCATTCAGATCATTCGCCTGCTAATACCCGGATTTTTTTATTCCTATTGTACCTTTACCCCTTACATGTCCCTTTTCTCATCCATATACTATTAGTACAAATTAGTAAATTGTTCCATAGGAAAAGGAGGAATTAAATATTATGGCTTTAGCCAAATTTGTTGATGCTTTACCTCTCCCTTCAGTGGTTCAACCTGTTGGACATCGAAATGGAATCCCATACTATGAAGTAACGATGAAGCAGGTGAAACAACAGCTACACAGTGACTTACCGCTAACAACCGTTTGGGGCTATAATGGAACCTATCCTGGTCCAACTTTTGAAACAAGACGGGGCCATCCTATCTTTGTTAAATGGAAAAACGAGCTGCCATTTGAACATCTATTACCTGTTGATCGCACGATTGAAGGCGCAGAGCCAAACCAGCCCTCCGTTCGAACAGTTGTTCATTTACATGGAGGACGAGTTCGCCCTGAAAATGACGGTTTTCCAGAAGCATGGTTTACTAAAGATTTTGAAAAAAAGGGTCCCAAATTTCTCCATGAAGTATATTACTATCCAAATTGCCAACGCCCAGCCCCTCTTTGGTATCATGACCATACTCTTGGGATTACACGTCTAAACGTATATGCTGGACTCGCAGGACTATATTTTATCCGCGATGAACATGAAGAGAGCTTAAATCTTCCTAGTGGCAAATTTGAAATTCCATTGGTGATTCAAGACCGTTCATTTTATCCGGATGGGGAGCTTTTCTATCCTTCGCAACCACAACCAGTATCGCCTCCAACACCAGAAGTTCCATTTTTCCCGAATCCTTCAATAGTGCCTGAATTTTTCGGTGACACCATCTTGGTGAATGGCAGGGTCTGGCCATTCCTTGAAGTAGAGCCTCGTAAGTATCGTTTTAGGATCTATAATGGATCTAATGCAAGGTTCTATAAAATCCACTTGAGCACAGGCCAGCCATTTATTCAAATAGGTTCAGAAGGTGGTCTATTTGAACATCCTGTAGTCATGGAAGAGATTCTCCTCGCCCCTGCGGAAAGGGCTGATGTCATTGTAGACTTTTCACAACATAAAGGACAAAGAATTATTATGACCAATAGCGCTAACGCACCCTTCCCAGATGGGACCCCACCTACACCTGATACAGCCCAAATTATGGAGTTTCGAGTAAAAAGACATCTCTCCCATCGAGATAAGAGCGTAATACCAACTACATTAAGCTGTTTGGAACGATTGAACCAAGATGAAGCTATTGTGACACGCACAAACACTTTGAATGAATCAGTAGATGAGTTTGGTCGTCCTCTCCTTTTATTGAATAATATGCGTTGGAGCGACTTGCCTATTACTGAAACTCCTATGAATGGGACAATTGAAATATGGGAATTGTATAATCAGACAAATGACACCCATCCAATTCACTTGCATCTTGTTCAATTTCAAATACTCAATCGCGCAGCATTCACTGGGAATCCTTTGGATCCCCAAACCCTTGAATTTGGTCCCGAGATGCCCCCAGATGAAAATGAAAGAGGCTGGAAGGACACAGTACGTGCTAACCCAGGAGAAGTCACCCGAATCATCGCACGCTTTGGGCCGTTTACTGGAATTTATCCATGGCACTGTCATATTCTGGAGCATGAAGACCACGATATGATGCGGCCGTACGATGTACTCCAAAACCACAATTTTGACCCATGCATCCCGATTCAAGGTGTCTGTCCAGATGATTCATTTACTCAATGCTGTCATGAAGACAATGAACATTGTGGATGTAAAAAAGACCAAGATGAGTCAAGTTCCCATGATGAATCTAGTTCTCATGATGATTCCAGTTCTCATCACCACCGTCCTCGTCACCACCCTCCTCATCATCATCGTCCTTATAATTAAGGAAATGGAAAAAAGAAAGACTAGCTAATAACCAAGAGCTAGTCTTTGCATATTTCTTATTCTAAACTGCCACATTCAATAAAAAAAGCTACCTGTATGTTAGCTTTGACGACTATCGGGGAATCAAGAGAATGGCTATAGGTTTTTCGAAGGAAGATGGAATCATTATTCGGTTGCTTTAAGAGATATTGTTTCCGTCCATTGTTCTCCTCCGACTCCAACTCTATATAAAACACCGCTCCTGAACTTCGTAATCGTATCGTTCAGTATTACTTTAGAAGCGTCTGGGTTTTCGCATAATCAGAGATCGCTTTTTTGAATCTATTACTGGTGATCACCAGATATTCGCCACCTGTGTGTTCCCTTCCATCATGAACAGAACGTTAATCATTTCGGTTAAAAAAGACTGGACTTCATTCACTAGTTTTTCAACACTGACCATTACTTTTTTATTTTCACGCTTGATTATTGCTTTAGTAAGGAAAGTGGATAACACTCCTTTACCAGAATATTAATTTCTTGAATCCACCGACCTTCGGTGGATTTTTTAGGAATAAGGTACCTGTTATAACCTTTGCTATCGTAATGACCCTTGACTTTATATACATACTTCACAAATAAACAAAAAACATTGAAATATAACACCCCAAAGCATTGAAGAAACCATTTAGATTGGTATTTTCCCTATTTTAAAACAAGGCTTTTCCAATAGGAACAAGCAATCAGTTACTACAATAAACTGATACTAGCTGAAGCAAGTACAAACATTTGTAGTTTTCAGGAAAAGGAGTAAGAAAAAATGGGGTCCATAAACGGAAATAATTTTATTGAACGTTTAGATAGATTGGAAAATGAAATTTGGTATGATGGTGAAAAAATAAAAGGGAAAATTTCAGAGCATTCCGCCTTTAAAGGGATTATTATGACAAAGGCTTCCCTTTATGATTTACAAAATAATCAAGACTTACAAGATGAAATGACTTATTTTACGCCAAATAAAGAAGATCGTATTGGACTTTCCTACTTACAGCCTAAAACAAAAGAGGATTTAAAGAGAAGAAGAAAAATGATTGAATATTGGGCAAGACACACTCATGGAATGATGGGAAGAAGTCCTGACTATATGAATACTGTAGTTATGAGCTTTGCCTCCTCCGCCGCTATTTTAAAAGGCAGGGAAAATTGTTTTCCTGAAAACCTTGTAGCCATGTACGAAAGGGCTATGGAGCAAGACCTTTCGTTTACACATACCTTTATTACTCCACAGGTCAATCGATCCCAAGTGAATTTGGGATTTTCAAATGAGCCAATCTCTGCTAAGGTTGTGGATCGAAATAAAACAGGATTGGTTATAAAAGGTGCCCGCTTGCTTGCCACTCAGGGTGGCTTAACGGATGAAGTGTTAGTTTTTTCTGCTCCGAGAGTGTTTTTTGATCCGAGCGAGGCGTTCGCCTTTTCAATTCCCTCTAATACGAAAGGATTGAAGTATATTTGCAGGGAATCTTTTGTTGGAGGAGAATCTTCTTTTAATCATCCCTTAAGTTCAAGATATGAAGAAATGGATTCAATCGTTGTCTTTGACAATGTTTTGGTTCCGTGGGAGCGGGTATTTTATTACGATAATGTAGATGCAGCTACTGACTTCCTGCTTCAAAGTTCTTTTTACCAATACGCCTATCATCAAGTAGTAACCAGACAAATTGTAAAAACAGAATTTATGCTTGGAGTTGCGCAACTTCTTGTTGAGACTATTAACGTTGGGGAGTATCAACATATACAAGAAAAGCTCTCTGAAATCATCATTGGTCTTGAGACAATGAAAGCACTATTAGAGAAGTCAGAAAATGATGCAGAATTAGATGAATGGGGTTATATGCGTCCTAGTATGATACCACTTCAAGTCG
>JAUZQA010000035.1 GCA_030705665.1 Bacillota bacterium | reverse complement strand
TACACTTGAAATCTTATTTCGATCTGCTTTTTCGGTAGCTTCTTGTTCAATTAATGAGGCCATCGTTAATAACTGATGAATGGTTAGCTTTTTTTGTTTGAGCTGATCCTGGTAGGGGGCTAAAACCTCATTTGATTTTTCGAGCATGATATTGATAACTTCATCAATTGAAGGATTGGACTTATAAAATGGATATGTGGCAGGAAATAAGTAACCCTCAAGCGGATACATGATATTGCTATTTAAGATTTCGTTTGATAATAATTTCGGATATTTTACAATGAGTTTTTGAACGTACGTTCGATCGTTTAATCTGTTTAAAACATCATTTTCAGGCTTATGGAGTGCACTTGCAATAATTTGCGATATTTCTTTTAGCTGTTTTCCTTCTGGAATCGTAATCGTAATTACGGGAGCAACTTTACCTGACTTCAAGCGATTAATGACTTCTTGGACATTCATGGATGGACTGAGTTGATACGAGCCTGCCATAAAGCCTGACTCTTTTTTAAATTTCACGTAATAACTAAAAACACGAGCATCTTTTATGATTCCTTTAGATTGTAAAATGCCAGAGATCTTTGTTACCGATGATCCTGATGGAATTTCAATAATTTTTTGCTCTTTGCTTTGAGGTGATAACGGATTTAATGCAGATGTTATGTAAAAATATCCTCCGCCTAGAGCGGCGAGGACAATTAATACAATTGCAATGGATACTAGACGCCAAACTCTTATTTTCCCCTGTTCTCCTAAAAGTTTCAGCGGGTTCATTTTCTTTGTTTTTTTATCGACTCCGGACACCAATTTTTCCCTCCCAAATAAAGATCTTCCTAATTACCTTAAAAAAAGCCATTTGCAATGCAAATGGACTTTGTAATAATTTGAGCATATATGACGAAAAATGTCAATCGAAGGCGAAAAGAAAGACAGCCTAATACAGCTGCCTTTCCACATTTATTTTCTATGGAATCAATTCATCTGAGGAGCTTAAGTTTATCGAAAAAGCTATAACACAAGCTATTATTCATTTGAAAATATTACCTTAATTGCTTGTTCTTTTGCAGCATTTGCAAAGACGTCATACCCTTTCATTATATCTTCTAGAGGAAAACGATGCGTAATTAATTTCTGAGGCTCTAATTTATTGGAAACAACTGATTTTAGTAGCATAGGTGTTGAATTTGTACTTACCAGCCCTGTTGTTAAAGTAATATTGTGAATCCACAACTTTTCAATATGGAATTCGACACTTTTCCCATGAACCCCAATATTGGCTATATTTCCACCTGGTTTAATAATTTCTTGGCAGATATCAAAGGTGGCAGGAATGCCAACTGCTTCTATGGCAACATCCACACCTTTACCACCATCCGTTAAGTACTTTACCTTTTGGATTACCATTCCATCTGAACTATTAACGACTTTGGTTGCACCAAATTGCTTCGCTATTTCCAGGCGATTATCATCTAAGTCAACCATAATTATTTCAGCAGGAGAATAAAACTGAGACGTTAATAGCGCTGATAAACCTACTGGACCGGCCCCAATAATAGCAATCGTATCCCCCGGTTTTACTCTTCCATTAAGCACCCCAATCTCAAATCCCGTCGGGAGAATATCACTTAACATTACCATTGCCTCATCATCTATTCCAGGAGGTACTGGATATAGACTTGTATCTGCATATGGAATTCTTACGTATTCTGCTTGTGTACCGTCAATAAGATGGCCAAGAATCCAGCCCCCATCCTCACAATGGGCATATAAACCTTTTTTACAATTATCGCATTTACCGCAGGAGGTAATACAGGATATTAAAACCTTATCTCCTACCTTGAAATTTTGTACCCCTGGTCCTATCTCTTCAATAACTCCTACGCCCTCATGACCCAGGATTCGTCCATCAGTAACAGCAGGAACATCCCCTTTGAGAATGTGGAGATCTGAGCCGCATATGGTCGTTTTAACGATTTTTATTATTGCATCCGTTGATTTCTGGATAGTTGGTTTTGGTACATCGGTCCATTCTTTCCTTCCTGGTCCTCTGTAAACAAGTGCCTTCATTGTTTTCATATTTGTTTGTGATAAAGGTTGAACGTCAACTAATTCCATTTTAATTTCCTCCCATACCTTGAATTCAAATACAACAGGAGAATACAATCGCAAAGATGAATTAAAATGATACCCCTTGTTTATAAAAAAATTCTCTTAAAACCGTCCTATCCTCTTTGTCACTCCTTTCGAAAAAACAAAAAATTCCCACAATTTAATTTTAACCATTACTAGGAATTAATTGTATAAATATTTCCGAACATTCTGTTACAGTTTTCAAAAAAATAAACCGGCAAAAAATGCCGGTTTTTGATGACCATTATTGTCCGTCTTCTTCTTCTTCAAGGAATGTGTTTAAAACCTCTTCAATCATATCCCATTCCTCATCGGTTTCGATTGGCATTAATTCGCCATCCTCACCATCTTCTTTTGGAATAAACGCTGAAGCATGAATTTCGATATCATCTTCGTCATCCTCTTCTGCACCAACTGGGTAGTAGAGTACATAGGACTTTCCAAATTCATCAGAATCAAATGTAAAGAGAACTTCACACAATTGTTCGTTTCCTTCTTCATCTACAACTGTAATATGTTTTTCATCGTGGTTCATTATTTCACCTCATTAATTTTGGCTATCAAGGTAACCTTGTAAAATCATCATGGCTGCCATTTTATCAATGACTTTTTTTCGCTTTTTTCGGCTCACATCTGCTTCAAGCAAAACTCGCTCGGCAGCCATAGTGGTTAGACGCTCGTCCCACAAAACCGTAGGAAGAGAAAATCTATTTTCGATCTCATCGGCGTATTGCTGGCTGGCCTGTCCGCGCGGACCAATTGTTCCGTTCATATTTTTTGGAAATCCGACGACAACAAGCCCGACATCATACTCTTTTATTATTTCTCCAACTTCATCAAAACCAAACTCATTTTTTTCTTCATTGATTTTGAGTGTTTTCAAGCCTTGTGCAGTCCAGCCAAGCTCATCACTCACTGCAACTCCGACTGTTTTCGAGCCAACATCCAATCCCATCGTGCGCATTCATCTAGCCCTCTCGTTGTTGTTTTAGGTAGGACTTTACCAATTCCTCAATAATCTCATCACGTTCGAGCTTCCGAATTATATTACGGGCATCCCGATGACGCGGGATATATGCAGGGTCTCCAGATAATAGATAACCAACGATCTGATTGATCGGATTATATCCTTTTTCCTGCAAGGCTTCGTATACTTGAAACAGAACTTCATTTACATTTTGTTCAATTGGTTCCTCAGGAAAATTAAATCTCATTGTTTTATCAAATGAGCTCATTTCATACACCTCGCATTTTTAAAGGAGAGTAATAGTTACCTACATTTTACACTACTTCAAGCTTTTATCAAATGGATTTCACCAGTTCTTCAACAATTTGAATTGCCTGGTCAAGTTTTTCAGGGTTTTTACCGCCTGCTTGTGCCATATCAGGGCGACCGCCGCCGCCGCCGCCGCAAACAGCTGCAACCTCTTTAATTAATTTACCGGCGTGGTATCCTTTTTCCGTTAAATCCTTTGTTACTGCTGCAATTAGGTTAACTTTTCCTTCGCTTGGACTTCCTAGGACAACAATGGCTGAACCTAATTTTTGCTTAATATCATCTGCCATATTTCTTAAGTTATTCATATCCGCTGCTTGAACCTTGGCAGCTAAAACTTTTACACCGTTAATTTCTTTTACATTTTCTAATAGGTTTCCAGCTTCAATATTCCCTAACTTGGCAGATAATGATTCATTTTCACGCTGCAATTGTTTGATTTCGCTCATCAAACCATCAATTCGATTCACGATATCTTTTGGATTTGCCTTTAATTTTTCTGCTGCATCCCTTAACAAGCCAACCTGCTCATTTAATAAATGATAGGCTGCTTCACCCGTTACTGCTTCAATCCTTCTTGTACCAGCACCGATTCCACTTTCCGAAACAATTTTAAATAAGCCAATGACAGATGTGTTTGGAACATGGCAGCCGCCACATAATTCAAGACTAAAATCACCAACTTGAACAACACGAACGATATCACCATATTTTTCACCAAATAAGGCCATAGCACCCATTTGTTTTGCTTCTGCGATTGGTTTGAAAGTAATATCGACCTCTATATTTTTCCAGATTTGTTCGTTGACTATTTTTTCTACCTGTTCAAGTTCTTCCGCTTTTACTTGACCAAAATGTGAGAAGTCAAAACGCAGCCTTTCTGGTTCAACAAGAGACCCTGCTTGATTTACATGCTCTCCAAGGACGGTTTTTAAAGCCTTTTGCAATAAATGTGTAGCAGTGTGGTTTTTGATTATTTTTACTCGGTTTACCGCATCCACCCGTGCAGCTACTTGATCGTTTGTTTTTAATGTTCCTTCAGTTACAACCGCTTTATGAAGGTTTTGCCCATTTGGCGCCTTTTGAACGTCTTTAACAGCTACCTTTAGTCCAGCCTTTTCTAAAAGTCCATGGTCGGCAATTTGACCGCCGCTCTCAGCATAAAATGGAGTTTTATCAAGAATAAATTGAATTTCTTCTCCACTGCCAGCTTCATTGATTAGCTGCCCATCTTTAATAATCGCTAATACAGTGGACGATGTTTCAAGCTGATCATATCCTGTGAATTCACTACCAACTTTAATATCTCCGAGGACACCGCCTTGAACATGCATGGAATCTACATCCTGACGAGCAGCCCGGGCACGTTCACGCTGAAGCTCCATTTCCGCCTCAAAACCAGCATGATCGATCTTCATTCCCTCTTCTTCTGCATATTCCTCTGTTAATTCAACAGGGAATCCGTAGGTGTCATATAAGCGGAAAACATCAGTTCCAGGAATTGTGTTGCTTCCTTTTTCTTTTTCTTTATTCATTACCCCTGCTAAAATTGATAATCCTTCGTGGAGAGTTTCATGGAAACGTTCTTCTTCGTTTCTGATTACCTTTTCAATGAAGTCAACTTTTTCTTTTACTTCAGGGTAAAAATCAACCATGATCTCGCCGACAACAGGAACTAACTCATACATAAATGGACGGTTAATATTGATCTGTTTGGCATAACGAACAGCCCGGCGCAGTAATCGGCGCAGTACATAACCCCGGCCTTCGTTCGATGGCAAAGCCCCATCACCTACAGCAAAGGCCACTGTCCGAATATGGTCGGCAATTACCTTAAAAGCAACATCTGTTCCTTTGTCTGCTCCGTACTTTACTCCCGAAATTTGTTCAGTTGCCCGAATGATTGGGATGAACAAGTCTGTGTCAAAGTTAGTTGGAACATTTTGAACAACGGATGCCATTCTTTCTAAGCCCATTCCAGTATCAATATTCTTTCTTGGAAGTGGTGTATATGTTCCATCAGGATTATGATTAAATTGTGAGAATACGAGGTTCCATACCTCAAGGTAACGATCATTTTCACCGCCAGGATATAACTCAGGATCCTCAGGGTCATCACCATATTCCGCTCCACGGTCATAGAATATTTCCGTGTTTGGACCACTTGGACCTTCGCCAATATCCCAGAAGTTCCCTTCTAGGCGGATAATTCTTTCCTCAGGAACTCCAATCTTTTTATTCCAGTATTCAAATGCCTCTTGATCTTCCGGATGAATTGTAACGGATAAAAGCTCTTTGTCAAAGCCAATCCATTTTTCATCGGTTAGAAATTCCCATGCCCACTCAATCGCTTCTTCTTTAAAATAATCACCAATAGAGAAATTACCAAGCATCTCAAAAAACGTATGGTGGCGAGCCGTTTTCCCAACGTTTTCAATATCGTTTGTACGGATAGACTTTTGCGCATTGGTTATTCGCGGATTTTCTGGTGTGACACGGCCATCAAAGTATTTCTTTAACGTTGCCACGCCACTGTTAATCCATAATAATGATGGGTCATCGTGCGGAACAAGTGATGCGCTTGGTTCGATTGCATGTCCTTTTTCCTTAAAAAAGTCTAAAAACATTCTGCGAATTTGTGATCCAGTCAGATTTTTCATTAAAAAGAGCCTCCTTATATATTTGACGGGCAAAAAGCACCACAGCAGTTTCCCTTCATTTCTTGAAGAACACAAAAAAGCCCTCATCCCTAACAGGGACGAAGAGCTTATCTCGCGGTACCACCCTGATTATGGGTACAAAAACATACCCATCTCTCAAAAAAGCCATAACGTGGCTAAAGCGGCAGTGATTAGCTGCACTCAGGATTAGCTTTCCGTTATTCTTCATCTAGAACTTCTTTCAGCCAGGGAAGTTCCTCTCTTACACACATCCGTGTTACAGATGGACTATAACATACTCGATCCTTCTACACTTTACATTATTTCAGTTCTATAGCCGAATTATAGCCACCTAACATGTGTTTGTCAACATTTCGGTCAATTAAGAAGAAGACTGCTTTGTCCTTCCTTTAATAAAATGGTTTTTCGCGTGCGATATAGCTACTCTGAGAACGACTAAAATTGGCACAGCAAATATGAGGCCAATAATCCCGCCAATCTCGCCCCCTGCTGTAATGGCAAGCATAATGAGGAGCGGATGCATATGGAGAGTTTTTCCAACGATGTAGGGCGAAAGGATATTCCCTTCAAGAAATTGGAGGACAACGATCGTGATAATCGTGATAATGACTAATTTTATGGAAACGGTTGCTGCAATAATAACCGCAGGAAGGGCACCAATAATTGCCCCAAAATAAGGAATAACATCTGTTACCCCAATAATGAATCCAAGCAGTAATGCATACTTTAGATGAAAAATCCAAAAAGCGATGGCCGACATGCCGCCAATCACAATACAAACAAGGATTTGACCCCTGATATAGCTTCCAAGTGATTCATCGACATCCCGAAGAAAAAGAATCCCCTGCTGTCTCCAGCCCTTCGGGGTCAAATACCAGACTGCTCTTTTTATGATAGGAAAATCTCTTAACATATAGAAAACAATAAAGGGAATCACCATAATCACGATTGCGAAATTTAAAAAGTTAAGTAAAAAATCTACTATGATGGTTAGAAATGTATCAAGCCTTTTTTCAAAGGCATTAATACCATCGTTCACTTTAACTTGAATTCCATCAGGCCATTTCGATGTATGATCCTGGAGCATTTTAATCCAACTTTTATATTGTTCAGCCAATATCGGAGCACTTTCTGTCAAATCCTTAAGCTGCGCAATAAAAGCAGGAATACCTTTATATAAGGAAAAGCCTACACCGCCGAAAAATAAAAAATAAATCAATAAAATGGACAAACCTCGTTTAAGCCCCTTCTCATGGAGCTTTTCCACAATGGGATGCAGCAAATATGTAATGAACCCGGCAATGAAGAATGGGAGCAAAATAATCGCGATGACTTCAAGGATGGGCATCCAAAAAAAGCGGATTTTTAATAATACATAAATAGAAATAAGGAATAGGAGAAGAAATCCAATGCGATAAAACAATTTTACTCGTAAGTCCATCCCAATTCCTCCCTTAGTTTTGTTATTTTGGGAAAAATGGACAAAAAATATACACCCCCCTCGAAATCAGAGGGAGGTGTATACGATAACATATTCTGCCTGTTTTCTTATGTGAAAATTCGCTTTACCTTCTTTTGCATTTGTCGCATTTGTCTGCTTGACATCATATTTGACCTTTGAACTATATTATATGCGGCTACACCTGCTCCAAATGCAAGTGCAGTTGTAAACATCCTGCCCATTCGCCTCACCTCTTTTAACTGGTGTAGCGGCGATCCTCTTCTGCAAACAAATCATCAAGAGAGCTTAAAGAGCCATCCTCTTCTACCTGGTGGGTGTGGATAATTCCCTTTGCAACCGTCAGCTCAATAAAGCAAGTCCAGCAATAAAATTGATTGATACCAATTTTGCCGATATCCTTACTCCCACAATTTGGACACTTTAACATTAAAAAGACACCTCACGTATCATTTACGTCTACGATAATGGCATCTTTTCCGATTGCAGGGGGTAAATAAGTTTCAATTACTTGTTTACCTTCTGTGATATCCGTAAAGAAACCATCCGTAACCTCATACCCTACAATGGTGCCCACTTCTTCTTGAAAATATACGTCTTTTAGTAACCCAAGAGAGTCACCACTTTTGGAAAGCATCATCTTTCCATACAAGGGACTTTGATGAGAAATTGTATATTCAGGAGGAGATTTAAGCTTTTCGAGCTGCTCGGAACCCTCGGTCATAACCCCATCCCAGCCAAAGGAAGTGACCTTATCAATAGCCAAAAAATAAGTCTGTTTGAGGAGGACACCTTTTTTTATTAACAATCCCGTTACCTTTCCATTTTCAGAAATAGATAGGTCACAAACATCGCCAAGTTTCTTTCCGCTTCTTACGTTGTATATTGGCATTCCTTTTAATAATGAATATGTCCGCAAAGAAGTATCCCACCTTTCCGAACATTTTTAGTTTGAATCAAACTTTATAAAAAATAAGGGGTAACGTTTACCAGACAGTTCCCAACAAACCCCATACCCTCACAGGAATATTTTCACGGTGACATTTCAAAATATAAATATCGCCATGAAAGGATTTAAAAGATGAAAAAAATTTGGTTGTTTTTCTTTTGTTTGCTTATATTCACTTTAATGAACGTAACCCCTGCCCCCGCAAATGCTACTGGTGTTGTTCAAGGACAGTATATCCTAATGACAAGGGAAGAATTTAAGGATTGGCTTTTTCAAAATTCTTTCCATCGAAAAATAACTTTAATTCAACACCATCACACATGGTTACCTTCCTATAAGCATTTTCATGGATCCAATCATTTTATGATGTTAAAGGGCATGGAAACCTTTCATGTAAGAAAAATGGGGTGGAAGAATATTGCTCAAAATATTACAACTTTTCCTGATGGCAAAGTGGCAGTTTGCAGACCTTTTGACATGGCACCCGAAGGGACAATAGGGGCAATGGCGAATAGCACAGGGATCGCCATTGAAAATATCGGTAACTTTGATGTTGGCCACGATATCATGACACCCGAACAAAAAGAAACGATAGTGTATATCACTGCACTGCTTTGCC
This sequence comes from Bacillota bacterium, assembly GCA_030705665.1. Next base: position 4,639 of record JAUZQA010000035.1, on the reverse strand, counting down.
TTAAATTCGGATTAACTCCCTCTGTTGAAAGTATCACCTATCATCATTGGTGGAATTTAAAAACGGGGCAAAGAGTGTTAGACAACAGTCCAGATTATAATGTGAAGACCTGTCCGGGAACGGGCTTTTTCGGGGGAAATAGTACAGCGTGTGCAAAGAATAATTTTTATCCGTTAGTTATCGGTAAAATGCAAGAAATAAGAGCAGAGAAATAACTGAAAAAGATAAAGGACCGTATATGATCCTTTATCTTTTTCAACATGCATCTACACAAAATCATAAGGAGTTACGTTTTCCATGCCAATCATCGGGTCAGTACTCATAAGCATTTCCTCGTAGGGAATATCCTCTTGTAAAATTTCTTCTTTAAAGTTTTCACTTTTAACAAGGATTGTTTCTTGGAGCTTTTCGCACAGAGTGGTTTGTCTATTCTCTTCATCCGCTCTTTCTACCCCCATCCTTAGTGCATCCTCTTCACCGCATAAAATCAGAAATTGTTTACTCCTGGTAATGGCGGTGTAAATTAGTTTCCGCCTTAACATTCGATAATAGCTGCGGGAAATTGGAAGAATGACAATCGGAAACTCACTTCCTTGAGATTTATGAACGGAACAGCAATAGGCAAGTGTGATTTGACCTAAATCCTGACGGGCATATGTGACTTCATTACCTTCAAAAGAGATGACAACCATATCTGTTTTTTCCGTATTTTCCTTGGCGTAAAAGATGGATACAATTTCACCAATATCACCATTGAACACGTTGCTTTCAGGCTGATTTATCAACTGAAGAACTTTATCGCCAATTCGATATTTTACCTCACCGAAAGCCAATTCCTTCCTCGTTCCATCAGGATTGGGGTTAAAAATCTCCTGAAGCAAGTGGTTTAGGCGGTCAATTCCGGCAGGGCCCCTATACATCGGAGCAAGCACTTGAATATCTTTTACAGAATAGCCTTTCGTTTTCGCATTCATCGCTACCTTTTCAACAACCTGTGCAAGCTGTGTAGTGGAACATTTGATAAATGAGCGGTCTGGCTGCTGCACAGATATATTTGGGGGCAGATGTCCGTCTTTTATTTCGTGAGCAAGTTCGATGATCGAAGACCCTTCCGCCTGACGATAAATATCTGTTAATCTTACGGTTGGAACACGCTGGGAAGCTAATAAATCTTTAAGGACCTGCCCCGGTCCAACAGAAGGCAACTGGTCCTCGTCACCAACTAAGATTACTTGGATATTTTCCGGAAGAGCTTTAAATAATTGGTTGGCGAGCCAGATGTCCACCATTGAAGTTTCATCAACGATTAGAAGCTTTCCATCAAGGGGGCTGGTATCATCATGATCAAAACCCTCAGTCCCATTAAACCCAAGCAGGCGATGAATCGTCACCGCTGGCAATCCGGTTGATTCACTCATACGTTTTGCAGCTCTTCCAGTTGGCGCTGCCAGCAATATTGGAAAAGGTTGTTCCTTCTTTTGGTAGTCCTTTGGCTCCAATGAGCAGCCATGCAATTCAGCATACAGCTCAACAATCCCTTTAATGACAGTTGTTTTCCCAGTTCCGGGTCCGCCCGTTAAAATCAGCATTGGTGACATTAATGCAGTCTGGATTGCATCCTTTTGTGTTGGAGCATATTGCACCCCTAATCTTTCCTCCAAGCTTCCGAGGGCAAGGAGAAACTCTGATTCCGGGAATTGATCCTCATATTCAGTTTGGGAAAGAATCCGTTTAATATGAGTGACAAGGCCTTTTTCGGCAAAATTCAATGAAGGCAGATAAACTCTTTTTTCTTCAACAACAAGCTTTCCCTCTTCTTCAAGCTTAATGACCTCATTTGAAATATCCATAAATTCAATTTGGTCACGCTTGTTTTCTTCAAGAAGCTCTTTGACTTTCTCTAATAAATCCTCAGCCGAAATAAAAACATGGCCATTTTGGATGCTTTCATTTTCAAGTGTATATAGACATCCTGCTTTGATGCGGTCAGGATGATTTCCTGATATCCCCAGCTGGTAACCAAGTTCATCAGCACGGCCAAAACCGATTCCTTCTACATTCTCAACGAGCTGATAAGGATTTTTTTGAATGACCTTTAGCGTTTCTTCTTTGTACGCTTGATAAATCTTCATCGAAAGCTGCGGACCAAAGCCATACTGGTTTAAAGCAACCATTACCTGTTCAAGTCCTTGATATTCCATTAATGTATCATAAAGCAATTTTGCTTTTTCGGGAGGGAGTTTGGGGACTGAATCAAGTAAGGAGGGTTGATTCAGAATTTTAGAAATCGCATTCTCACCAAGTGTTTCTACAATTTTCTCAGCCGTTTTTTTCCCAATTCCTTTGAACATTTCACTTGATAAATACGCGACAACGCCTTGCTTTGTTTGCGGCATATCCTTACGAAAGTGAGTGGCATGAAATTGCACTCCGAACCTTGGATGTTCTTTAAAAGCACCGTAAAAAATATAGGTTTCCTGTTCATGAATTTTTGGAAAATAGCCAGTTATGACAGCTTCCTTGTCTTCATAATGTTCATTTGTTTCATCCACGCGAATTCGTAATACCGTGTACAAGTTTGATTCATTATGAAAAATCGTCACAAGGTGCCTTCCCTTAACAAACTTTTCTTTTTCCGAAAACAAGTCAAGCGAATCTTGGACCTCCATCCAGCTCCCCCCTTTCCCAAAAAACTAATCGTTTAATTCCAAAAGCCCTTTTACGGTGCTGGCCAGTTCATGGTCTGGCTGAATCTCCAAGGCTTTATTAATCATTTCTTTCGCTTTTGCTGAATCCTCTTTTAAAATGCAGCCCACCCCTAAATTATAATAAGCATCCGCATGGGCCGGGTTCAATTCAATACATTTATTAAACTGTGCCATTGCTTCATCAACCAGCTCAATCTGGGCAAGACACAATCCATACTGAAACAGAGCTTCTGCATCTTTTGGATTGAGTTCCGTGCTTCTTTGTAAGTAAGGAAGGGCAAAACGACTTTTTTCAAGCTGGACTAATGACATTCCAAGCATAAAGAAATTATCACTAGTTTCAAGTCCCTTTTTCATTGCCTTTTCAAACATACTTTTTGCCTGTTCAAATCGCTCGCTGCTGTAATGAAGATTGCCTATGCTGTAATAAGCGGCAGCAGCATTTTCATCAAGTGAAATAGCTCTTTCGAAAAATTTCAAGGCTTTTTCTTCGTCTCCGACAGCTGCCAGAACATTCCCGAAATTAATATATCCTACTGGATCCTTAGGACTTTCACTAATTGCATCGTTAAAGGCTTTGGCTGCCTCTTCCAAATTTCCATCCTGCATATATTGAACACCTAATTGGTTTTTATCCATCTTTGTACCACCGTCCTACCTGAAAGTATAACATATTTCGTCCGAGTTCCTCTTTTTAAACATAAAGAAAAACCCCGCTAGAAACGAGGTCTAAAATTTAGCCAACATAGGTTAGCATTTCACTATTTTTGAATACTTTATCAATCGTACCACCGCCAAGACATTCTTCTCCTTGATAAAAAACAGCTGATTGTCCTGGTGTTACGGCCCTAATAGGTTCATGAAAAATCACTTGCACTTGATCTTCATCTAAAAGGCGAACAGTTACTTTATGATCTTCCTGACGATAGCGGAATTTTGCGGTACATTCAAACTCAGCAGGTTTTTCTTTATTCGAAACCCAGCTGACTTTATTGGCAATAATGGCATCCGAATAAAGCTTTTCATGATGAAACCCTTGTCCGACATATAGGACATTACGTTTTAAATCCTTACCAATGGCAAACCAAGGCTCACCTGAACCGCCAATACCAAGTCCATGCCGCTGTCCAATTGTATGATACATTAAACCTTCATGCGTACCCTTTATTTCACCATCAAAGGTTTCCATATTCCCTTTCTTTGCTGGGAGATAATTGCTTAAAAATTCTTTAAAATTTCGTTCACCGATGAAACAAATTCCAGTACTGTCTTTTTTGGCAGCTGTCGCAAGTTCGGCTTCCCTGGCAATTTCACGAACTCTCGATTTCTCCAGTTCTCCTATTGGGAATAAAACCCTCTTGAGCTGTTCTTGTGATAATTGATTAAGAAAATAAGTTTGGTCCTTATTTTCATCAAGTCCGCGGAGCATTTTATATTCCCCATCACGGTAATCAACGCGAGCATAGTGCCCTGTCGCCACATAATCAGCTCCAAGGTTAATTGCATGCTCAAGAAAGGCTTTGAATTTAATTTCTTTATTACACATGACATCGGGATTTGGTGTTCTGCCAGCTTTATATTCCTCAAGAAAGTAGGTAAAGACCTTGTCCCAATATTGTTTCTCAAAATTCACTGCATAGTATGGGATCCCGATTTGGTTGCAAACGCGAATAACGTCATCATAATCTTCAGTAGCGGTACAAACACCATTTTCGTCCGTATCGTCCCAATTTTTCATAAAAATCCCGATTACGTCATACCCCTGTTGTTTTAAAAGCAGGGCTGCTACGGAGGAATCAACTCCGCCTGACATACCGACAACTACTCTTGTATGTTTTGGATCCTTTGTTTCCATTTAATTCACCTCGACTATCAGATTGAAGGTCTGAAAGGTTTATTTTCTAAGGCGCTTCACAATTTTTGCGGTTTCC
>JAUZQA010000349.1 GCA_030705665.1 Bacillota bacterium | reverse complement strand
TGACTCAGTCAAAGTGCATATGCGCAGTGATGTTCCCGTTGGTTCCTTTTTATCAGGGGGAATCGATTCTTCAATCATTGCATCGATTGCGAAAGAATATCATCCAGCGATCAAAACCTTTTCAGTTGGGTTTGAACGCAATGGGTTTAGTGAAATAGATGTTGCCAAGGAAACAGCTGAAAAGCTTGGCGTCGAGAACATCAGTTACGTGATCACTCCAGAAGAGTATATGAATGAAGTGCCTAAAATTATGTGGCATATGGACGATCCCTTAGCAGACCCTGCCTGTGTTCCGCTTTACTTTGTTGCTCGTGAAGCAAGAAAGCATGTAACGGTTGTTTTATCGGGTGAAGGTGCTGACGAATTGTTTGGCGGTTATAACATTTACCGTGAGCCGCAATCCCTTGAAGTTTTTAATAAAATTCCAAGAGTGGGTAAAGTTCTGCTAAAAAGAATTGCGACGATGATGCCGGAAGGAATGAAAGGCAAGAGCTTTATCGAACGCGGGGTAACCCCGATGGAAGAACGATATATTGGGAATGCCAAAATGTTTACCGAAGAAGAAAAGCATGACTTATTAAAAGTTTACCAACCAGGGTTGGAATACACAGATATTACAAGACCGCTTTACAATGAAAGCAAAGGCTACGATCCTGTTGATCGTATGCAGTATATTGATATTCACACTTGGATGCGCGGGGATATCCTCTTGAAAGCGGACCGGGTTACAATGGCCCACTCATTAGAGCTGCGTGTTCCATTTCTTGATAAAGAGGTATTTAGGGTTGCTTCTAAAATACCAACCAGCTTAAAAACAGCAAACGGGACAACCAAATACGTTTTACGAAAAGCAGCTGAAGGAATCGTTCCTGAACATGTATTAGACCGCAAAAAACTTGGCTTCCCTGTTCCAATTCGTCATTGGTTAAAAAATGAGATGAATGAATGGGCAAAAAAAATAATCCGTGAAAGCAATACGGATCATTTAATCAATAAACAATATGTGTTAAATCTGCTTGAAGCTCATTGTCAAGGTAAAGCCGATAACAGCAGAAAGATTTGGACTGTTTTGATGTTCATGGTTTGGCATCAGATTTATGTGGAGGAAGTTTATTCGTTCCAAAAAGAAATGGCCCTGCAGCATTAATATCATGGAACAAAGGTAATAGCCTGACTTCCCATTTGCACCCAGGATTCTTTAAAATCCGCTATGGGTGCTTTTTTATTTTTCTCTCCAGTCAATGGATCATTAAAATAGATATTTTGTTGATCATATCCTGTTAATAGAACCGCATGTTCTTTAAATGTAATTTTCACTTGACCTGTTGGTGTATCCCATGTTGTGAACTGATCATCGCCGAGTTTTTGGTACAAGGTGTTTGTAATCACCCAAATAGGTTTGCCATCTGAAAGATAGATTTTCAAATCATCGAACTCAGAGCTCGATAAATCCTTTATTCTCCCGGGCAGATAGGTTTCTGCAAGTTCAGCAATTGGTTCATGGTAAACTCCGTATCCAGATTCGCTTAAATTGTACATATTCCCAACAAACCCATCATTGGGGTTTCCAAAATGAACGGTCCCATTAATGACGGCTCTAGGTGTTTGGTCTCTTTTTACTTTTTCCGCAAGCTCCATTTTGTCAACCTTCACGCCAGCGTAATTTAGGAGCATGGCTAAGCTTGTAACCTCACAGCCCCGTGGCAGTTGGGGCAGCTGAGCGAAAACTGGGGCATCAAGCTGTACTTGATCTTTCGTTGGAGATGTATTTGGAAAATTTATATGTTCGCCGAGAAAACTGCTAGCAGCCGATGGGTGGAACCAACTTTTTATCGAAGAAAAGGCCAATGCTACATGCTCCGTTTTCGAGCTGTCTAATAAAAAGCCAGTAATTAAAATAAAAAAAATCACAAAGAACATAAATATCGATTTAAAGATCCGCGCAGCTTTTTTTAATAACCACAATAGAAGAATGAGTAAAAGGACGAGAACGATAATTTGTGGATATAAAGAATACATATTACCACCTAAATTATTTAATCTTGGAGTCAATCCTGGTGTCATAGTTAATAATAGAAAGAATAGGTTACTTTTTCTTTTCTTCTTGTAGTGATTTGTAATAGCTTGCTTTTTCGGTGTATTCTCGTATAATGCGTTCCATGTCTTTCTTATCTTCTGATGTGAGTTCTCTAACTACCTTTGCAGGCCGGCCAAATGCTAGTGTATTTGGCGGAATTTTCTTGCCTTGCGGAACAAGACTTCCCGCGCCAACGAAGGCTCCTTCGCCGATTTCTGCCTGGTCCAAAATAATCGAGCCCATTCCAATTAATGCTTTTTTCCTGATGATGCAGCTATGTAATATAACGGAATGACCGACGCTGACTTCATCTTCGAGGATGAGCGGATTATTGGGACTTTGATGAAGAACACAATTGTCTTGAACATTTACTTTTTTGCCAATACTAGTAGGGGCTACATCGCCTCTAATGGAGGTATTAAACCAGATTCCCGATTGTTCACCAATTTCAACATCACCTGTAATCGTGACATAATCAGCTATGAATGTGGAATCAGCAATTCTTGGGTGTTTGCCTTTATAAGGATAAATCAATTTTTTTCGCTCCTTTCTATATTTATTCTAACGAATCTTCAACATTTCGTGAAAGCTTTTTTCATAAAGTTTTAATCTTTTTTGTGATATAGTACCTTTATTACATAGGATATAATAGAGAAAAATTTTTTCTAATGTGAATTTACTGGCTTAGGAGGGGGAAATATGTGGAAGTGGGAAGCGGAAGGTGAAGCTAAAGCGGTAATTGTAATGGTACATGGAGCGATGGAGCATCATCGGCGCTACGGCTGGCTGATTGAAATGTGGAGAACATCGGGCTTTCATATCATCATGGGTGATCTTCCCGGTCAAGGTATGACGACACGGTCCAGCCGGGGCCATATCGATTCCTTTGATGAATACATTTTTGAAGTAAAGGACTGGATTCAAGCCGCATACCGTTATGATTTACCGGTATTTTTACTCGGACACAGCATGGGCGGTCTGATTTCCATTCGGCTTTTGCAGGAAGAAAGATTGAATATAGCTGGAATGATCTTATCCTCACCATGTTTAGGCTTAATAAAAACACCGTCAAAATTATTAGATGCTCTCTCATACGGGTTAAATATTATCTATCCTTCATTGAGGCTTAATTCTGGATTAACCGTTCAGATGGCAACAAGAAACCCTGATGTTCGTGAAGCTGATGTAAATGACACACTATACATTACAAAGGTTTCGATAAGATGGTATCGGGAATTATCCGCTGCGATCAAGCTGGCGTTTGAAAAAATTGGGGATTTGCAGGATGTGCCAATGCTGGCTATGCAAGGTGGGGATGATAAGATTGTTAACAAAAAAATGGTTAAAGAATGGTTTAATGGTGTGCCATTATCAGAAAAAAGATTTAAAGAATGGCCAAAGTGCTATCACGAAATTTTTAATGAACCTGAGCGTGAAGAAGTTTTTGAATACGCAAAGGACTTTGTTACCAGTCAATTAAAAGCCATTGGCTATATCGTGTAAAAGAGGTGGATGAATGGTGCTTTCGACTATGCCAATTAGCTTAATGTCAAACGTATATTACAAGATTTTCCCTGCAGTTCATCAGGAATTGGCGTATTGGAAGAAGAGAGCAAGTGAAATCCCAAACCCTGAATTAAGAAGACAGGCATTAGCAAGTATTGAACATAAAACCTTCCATTGTGAGGGAGGGGCTATCCTTGCCTTAATGGCAAAAAAACAATTAAAAAAAGCTGTCAAATTTATTGTGGCATATCAAACAATTAGTGACTATTTAGATAATCTATGTGATCGCAGCACTTCCCTTGATCCAGATGATTTCTCTGCTTTGCACGAATCAATGGCAGATGCTCTGACATTAGGGTCAGATGTGAAAAATTATTATCGGCTTCGTGATGATCAGAACGATGGGAATTATTTATATGATTTAGCTGAAACGTGCCGATCAGTCCTATCGGAATTGATTCATTATGATTTAATTAAAAACTACTTACTTGAATTATGTCAGTACTATTGTGATTTACAAATTCATAAGCACGTTACCCCGGAAGAACGGGTACCCCGTTTGCAAAAGTGGTTTAAGGACTATCAAACCCAATTACCTGAAATGGAGTGGTTTGAATTTTCCGCGTGTTCCGGTTCTACCCTTGGAATCTTTTGTCTGATTTCTTATGCTATGAGAGAGGACTTTTGCAAAGAGGATGCAGCACATATTCGCAGCGGGTACTTTCCCTATATTCAAGGGTTACATATTTTGTTGGATTATTTGATCGATCAGGAAGAGGACCGCAATGAAGGCGATTTAAATTTTTGTTTTTACTACGAAAATGATGAACAATTATTTAAGCGGCTTAAGCACTTTGTCAGGGAAGCCGACCGCCATACTGAGCTCCTGCCCCATAAAAAATTTCATCGTCTTATTAATCGCGGATTGTTGGGTATTTATCTTTCAGATGAGAAGGTCCGTAAGCAGAAGAATGTGCATAAGCTTGCGAAGGAAATGATTAAGACAGGCGGCTTAACTAGCTATTTTTTCTACGTTAATGGACGTGCCTACCGTTCTTTTCAAAAATGGTTTCCATCTGTCAAAGTAAATCGAGCATCACTACAGCAATAGTCTCTGGAGCACATGTGCAGGGAATAGAGGCCACGAAGGTAATCAGAATAAGAAAAACCAGGCCAAATGTCAGCCTGGTTTTATCTTTTTTCAATCGCCACAATAAAGGGCGGATTATTCTTTTGATTCAAAAATTTGTATTCCAATACATGGGCAACATTTTGATCAAGATCACGACAATACTCAAGCAATCTGTCACGCTCAATCTCT
>JAUZQA010000348.1 GCA_030705665.1 Bacillota bacterium | reverse complement strand
ATACGTACCTAACCGTTCTCCTCCTTTTAAAAGATAGTCTGTACGAACACCATGTGCTTTCAAGTGGCTTTCAACTGCAATTCCCAATTGGTTTTCCGGTACCTTGCTGACAAAAAACACTTCATGCCCAAAATGAGAAAGTGAAACGCCAACATTAGCTTCAGCACCGCCGTAATGCATGTTTAAATAACTGGCTTGAGAAAGTCTTTGACCTACATGGGTAGAAAATCGCAGCATAATTTCTCCAAAAGTAATAATTTTCTTCATTGTTTGAGCTCCTCTGCCTATATTTTCAGATTCCACTTTAAATTTTAGTTGATTATTTCCTATTTGGAAATTATATTTATTATATAGAAATTTATATTTCCATTATATATAGATGGTAATTAGAATACAATAACCAAATTATTTATATTTAAATATTCTTAGCTATAAAATGTTTCTAGTTCATTAAGATGATTTAAACATCATTCATGGAGGTAATAATTGATGGAGAAGGAAAAACAACCATATGGAACCGTCCTATTAAAAGCGAATCGGATTTTAGATTATCTTGCTTCTTGTAACCATCCACAAGCATTAAATCAAATTGCACATGCAACCAAACTTACCAATCCTACAGCATTAAAAATCTTAGAAACGCTCCTTATCATTGGCTATGTTCAAAAAGACTCTGAAACGAAAAAGTTCCGTTTAGGATCAGGGCTTATTAAATTTGCTAATAGTGCCCTAAACCATTTAGATATAAAAATAATTGCACAGCCGTATTTGGAAGAACTGCAAAAGAAGACGGATGAGACTGTTCATCTTGGTATTCTAGATAAAGATAGTGTGGTATATGTTACAAAAATTGATAGCACGAATCCTATCATTCTCTATTCGCAAATAGGAAAAAGGATTCCTCTGTATTGTTCAGCAATGGGTAAAGCGATTTTGGCAGATTCTTCAGATGATGAAATTAAAAACTATTTGATTGAAAATCTTCTTATAAAGAAAACGCCTAAAACAATTACAACTAATAACGCATTCATGGAAGAAATAAAAAAAATTCGTAAACTGGGATATGCATTTGATGATGGAGAGCATGAAGAAGAGGTTTTCTGTGTTGGCGCATCCCTATCGAGTGAAGGGAAAAACTTTGGTGCTATTAGTGTCAGCACCCCTAAATACAGGCTTACAGATGTAACCAAAGACAACATCATTAAAGCTGTTCAAACATGTAAAGCAGCCATTTTAAATGAACTCCTCTATTTATGAAAAAAACTATTCGGTACACTCCGAATAGTTTTTTCAATATCCACTTTTTACTAAAACACAATCGTCTTATTGCCATGGACGATGATTCGGTCCTCTAAATGCCATTTAACGGCATGACCCAGAACGTTCCTTTCCACAGTACGGCCAATTTTCTTTAAATCCTCGACATTGTCGCGATGATCGACTCGATGGATGTCTTGTTCAATAATCGGTCCTTCATCAAGATCATTCGTTACATAATGGGAAGTTGCACCAATCAGCTTCACACCGCGGTGATAGGCGCGTTCGTAAGGTTTAGCTCCCACAAACGCCGGAAGAAATGAATGATGAATATTAATAATTCGATTCGGGTACCTTTTTACAAAGTCTGGAGTTAAAATTTGCATATATCGTGCCAAAACGATCACATCAATATCAAATTCCTCCAATAGGGCATAATGTTTTTGCTCCGCACTTGTTCGGTTATCTTTGTTTGCTGGAATATAGTAAAAAGGTATATTTAAAATTTTTGCTTCTGTCCTGGCATCCTCATGGTTACTGATAATAAGACCGATATCTGTCAGCAAATCACCGCTTTGCCATGCCCATAATAGTTCTCTCAAACAATGAAGCTCTTTTGAGACAAAGATAGCAGTCTTCTTAATTTTAGAGACATATGTAAATCTCCATTCCATGGAAAAAGAATGAGCAATTTCAAAAAAGCTATTTTCCATTTCTGCTGCTTTGGCCTGTAAATTAGGGCACTCAAACTCAATGCGAATAAAGAAATTCCCGCCCTGAGGATTTGTAGAGTATTGACTTGATTCAATGATATTTGCCCCTTGTTCGAATAAAAACTTTGAAACAGCAGCAACAATTCCAGGTGCGTCAGGACAATTAATCAACAGCCGGCCCCTATTTTGATATTGTTCCTGAAATTTTTCGAGCCGTTCCTCCATAAAACCAATCATAGTATTTCTCCTCTTTAATAGATTCTTTTAGTGCATCCCTCTTATATTAGGATAAAACCGTAAACTTATATCTTTATTCTAAAATACCCTAAAAAAAAAGCCAGCTATATTTGAGTAGCCAGCTTAAAAGATCATGATCAGCCTGTATTTCTAAGCCCTGCTGCAATTCCGCTTATTGTTAGCAATACCTCAGTAAGTAATTCGTCATTAGTCTCTTCACGGGCCCTTAATTCTTTCATTAATTCAACCTGAAGGAAATTTAATGGATCCACATATGGATTTCTGCGGTAAACAGATTCCTTTATATTTGGTTTATGATCGAGGAGTTCCTGATCACCAGTTATGATTAAAAGGACATCTTTCGTTTTTCGGTACTCCTTGGAAATGTCAGCAAAAATTCTTTGGGCTATTTTTTCATCTTCAACAAGTGATGTATACTCTTTTGCGGTTGGTATATCTGCTTTCATCAAGGCCATCTGCAGGTTCTCAATTGTTGAACGGAAGAACGGCCATTTTGCATACATGTCCTGCAGGGTTTTTAACTGTTGCTCCCCTTTTTCAGCATAGCTTGAGAGTCCTGTTCCGGCAGCATACCAAGCTGGAATGAGCTGACGGCTTTGCGTCCAGGCAAATACCCATGGTATTGCCCTTAAATCTTCAAATCTCCCTCGGTTTTTCCGGCTCATTGGTCTTGAACCAATGTTAAGGTCTCCAAGTTCTTTTAATGGTGTGGCTTCGTTAAAATAAGTCAGAAAATCTGGATCTTCAAAAACAAGTGACTGATATTTCTTCAATGAGATATTCGAAATTTCATCCAATGCCTTTTCCCATGAGGCATCAAGTAAACTGCCTTGCTCCAATTCTGTTGATGCCTTTGTTGAAGTTTTTAACAATGTATAAGTAGCCTGCTCTAAGCTGCGATACGCAATATCCTCAAGTAAATAGCGAGAAGATAACACTTCACCCTGTTCAGTGATTTTTACACCATCACCAACAGTTTCGGCTGGCTGGGATAAAATACTTTGTCGCAGTGTCCCGCCGCCACGGCCTAAAGATCCGCCGCGGCCATGGAAAAACTTGAGGCGAATTTGGTACTTTTTAGCCATTTCATGGATCTCAAGCTGCGCTTTATAAAGCTTCCAGTTGGCTGTCAGTGTCCCGCCATCCTTGCTCCCATCAGAATATCCAAGCATAATTTCCTGAAGGTCGCCCATATTTTTTAAATGGCTGCGATAAACAGGCATTTTAAATAAGCTCTCCATAATTTTTGGACCTGCAGTTAAATCATCTATCGTTTCAAGTAATGGCGCAACATTGATATTACTTTCCATTGTTCCATCGGCATGAAGTCGGTTGATCCCTGCTTCTTTTGCCAAAACCAGTACTTCTAGCAGGTCACTTACTGACTTCGTCATACTGATTAGATAAACGGAAATGGAGCGTTTTCCGAACTCATCGTGAGCTTTTTTAATCATCTGAAAAACGTTAATAATTTTTTGGGTTTCGTCTGAATAGTCTTCATTTAATAGAAGTATCGGACGGGGGTCCTGTAAAATCTCCTGGAGGATTGCCACTTTCTCTTCTTCAGCAAGTTGTGCATAATTGTCAGCAATTCGAACCTTCCTTAAAATTTCAGTAATCGCCGTCTCATGCTCCCCACTATGATTTCTGATATCTAAAGGCGCTAAATGAAAACCAAAAAGCTGTACTTGACGAATTAACTTTTTGATTGCTTTTAATTCATGTGCTGTTCTATGATGTTTACTTAGGCTTCTGCTTACCATTAATAGATCTTGTAATAGTTCTTCAGCACTTTTGTACCCAACATCAAACTTACCAACTTGTTTTAGACGTTCCGTGATTATCGCAAATTTGCGGCGATAAACCTCGGTTACAACTGGCCATCTTTTGTCTTCTGGTAAAAACCTTGATTCTTCTTGTTCTAATGATTGAAGAAGCTCTTCACTCACATCCACCCTTGTCGTCGAATGGCTGTAGCGTCTCATCAAATCAACGATTACATTTCGATATTTTTTCAAAACGAGTCTGCGCTGTTTATCAAGTGTTTCCCATGTCACCTCTGGAGTCACATTTGGATTCCCATCCCGATCACCGCCAATCCATGATCCGAAACGAAGGAAGTTTGGTACATTCCAATGAGTGTTCGGATAATGGTGATCTAGACAATCAACAACTTCTTGATGGATTTCTGGCAAAACATCAAAAAGTGTTTGATCAAAGTAATACAATCCATTTCGAACCTCATCAAGGACAGTCGGTTTATTGTGCCTTAATTCATCTGTCTGCCATAGAATGGTAATTTCATTATATAAATCTTCTTGAAGATTTTTTCTTTCTATTTTCGTCAATATCGGATTATCAAGAACCTTGAGAATGTTAGCAATCCGTTTTTGGATTTCAAGGACAGAGCGTTTCGTTGCTTCTGTAGGATGAGCAGTGATCACTAATTCAAGTGAAAGTGTATTTAAAACTTTTTGGATCACGTCCTCCGTGACATTGTTCTCTTTTAATGAAAGAACTGCACTTTCAATGGACCCTGGCTGGCCGGAATTGTTTTCTTGAAGCTGGTACTCCCGTCTGCGGCGTATCCGATGATTTAGTTCTGCTACATTAATGAGATGAAAGTAGGTCGAAAATGCTCGGATAACCTGTTTTCTCATCGGTGAACTCATACTTGCTATTTCTT
>JAUZQA010000347.1 GCA_030705665.1 Bacillota bacterium | reverse complement strand
ATTACAAACGAAACAAACTATTGACCAATTAGCTATTAATACTATTAGAACATTATCCATTGACGCAATTGAAAATGCAAACTCTGGTCATCCAGGAATTGCAATGGGGTCTGCTCCAATGGCTTATACGTTGTGGGCAAAGGAAATGAAAATAAATCCTACAAATCCAGAATGGATTAACCGTGATCGATTTATCTTGTCGGCTGGTCACGGATCAGCCCTTTTATATAGTATGCTTCATTTATTCGGATATGGCTTAACGATTGATGATTTGAAAAATTTCCGTCAATGGGGAAGTAAAACGCCTGGTCATCCTGAATTCGGACATACAGCAGGTGTAGATGCAACAACAGGCCCACTTGGTCAAGGGATCGCGATGGCAGTTGGTATGGCTATGGCAGAATGTCACCTTGCTGAAACGTACAACAAAGAAAAGTTCAATGTGATTGACCATTATACGTACAGCCTTTGTGGTGATGGTGATTTAATGGAGGGCGTATCTGCAGAAGCAGCTTCATTAGCGGGTCACCTAAAATTAGGTCGTTTGATTGTATTATATGATTCAAATGATATTTCACTAGATGGTGACTTAAGTCGATCCTTCTCGGAAAGTGTTACAGATCGATTCAAAGCATACGGATGGCAAGTCCTGGGTGTGGAAGACGGCAATGATATCGAAGCTATTCAACAAGCGATTCAAGAAGCGAAGGCAGATGTAGAGCACCCTACTTTAATTGAAGTGAAAACTACGATTGGCTTCGGTTCTCCTAATAAATCAGGTTCTTCAGAGAGTCACGGTTCGCCTCTTGGAGCGGACGAAGTGAAACTAACTAAAGCTGCCTACGGATGGGAATCGGAAGAACCATTCTTTGTACCAGAAGAAGTAGAAAAGTATTTTGCAAGTATAGTAGAACAAGGAAATGCAAAAGAACAAGCTTGGAATGAATTATTTGAAGGATACAAAGCAACCTATCCAGAGCTTGCTGCGCAATTTGAAAGTGCTGTAACAGGAGAACTTCCTGATAATTGGCAAGAAGCACTGCCTATTTTTGAATCAGGTTCAAAAATGGCAACGAGAGCATCTTCAGGCAAAGTATTAAATGCAGCAGCAAATGCAATTTCTCAAATGATCGGTGGTTCTGCGGACCTGGCAGGATCTA
Organism: Bacillota bacterium; assembly: GCA_030705665.1. The sequence goes on along the minus strand of JAUZQA010000347.1, from coordinate 3,772 downwards.
ATAAAACACTGATTTCATCGGAAAAGAACTTTGCGTTAGATGGTTATGCAGCACGGAATATTTGGTTTGGTGTTCGTGAATTTGCTATGGGTGCAGCTTTAAACGGGATGGCACTTCACGGGGGTGTAAAAGTATTTGGAGCAACCTTCTTTGTTTTCTCTGATTACTTACGCCCAGCGATTCGTCTAGCTGCCCTAATGAAATTACCGGTTACTTATGTATTTACACATGACAGTATTGCTGTGGGGGAAGATGGACCAACTCACCAGCCAATCGAGCACTTAGCGGCATTACGTGCAATGCCTGGTGTTTCAGTCATTAGACCAGCTGAGGCGAAGGAAACAGCTGCGGCTTGGCGTTTAGCACTTGAAAGTCAAGATCACCCTACTGCTCTAGTATTAACTCGTCAAGATCTTCCAACTCTTAGGGTTGATCAAGAACAAGTGTATGAAGGTGTAAAGAAGGGTGCTTATGTTGTGTCACAAGCAAAAGGAGAAGTAGCGGGCCTTTTGCTTGCGACTGGTTCAGAAGTAGCACTTGCTCTTGAAACACAGCAAGTGCTGGAAAATGAAGGCGTATATGTTTCTGTTGTCAGTATGCCAAGCTGGGATCTTTTCGAACAACAATCAATAGAATATAAGGAAAGCGTGATTCCTAGTCATGTAACAGCACGTGTTGCGATCGAATTAGGCTCTACATTTGGCTGGAGAGAGTATGTTGGACAAACTGGAAAAATGATTACCATTGATCATTTTGGTGCATCAGCCCCAGCTAAAAATTTACTACAAGAATATGGATTTACGGTAGAAAATGTCGTAGACACATTTAAACAAATTGTTAAGTAAGCTCATTTATAAGGAATCTTCTAGCGGCATTAAATGAAAAGAACTATTCAATTTCTACATTTATAGAAAAAGTAGAGTACCAAAAAAACGTTAAATATGGAGGATAAAATGAAATTTTTTATTGATACTGCAAACCTTGAGGATATTAAAAAAGCATATAAAATTGGTATTTTGGCTGGTGTTACAACCAATCCTTCTTTAGTAGCTAAAGAAGGTGTGAAATTTGAAGATCGGATTACAGAAATCTGTCAAGCAGTTCCACGTGTAGAATCTGTATCAGCTGAAGTAACTCCAGATGCAATTATAGCAGAGGATATGATTGCTCAAGCTCAAGAATTAATCAAAATTAATGGTGGGGATGAAAAAGTTACTATTAAACTTCCTATGACATTAGCTGGTTTAGAAGCTTGCCGTTATCTTGCAGATAAAGGTGTTAAAACCAATGTTACACTTATTTTTACTGTAAACCAGGCGCTTTTGGCTGCACGAGCTGGGGCTACATATGTTTCCCCATTCTTAGGACGATTGGATGATATTTCCGAAGATGGTGTGCAATTGGTAACTAAGATTGCTGAACTATTCCGCATTCAAAACTTAGACTCACAAATTATTGCTGCTTCTGTTCGGCATCCTGATCATGTAACTCGTGTAGCTATGGCTGGTGCTCACGTTGCAACTGTTCCTTATAGTGTCATTGAGCAGCTATCTAAGCACCCACTAACCGATCAAGGTCTGGAAAAATTCGCAGCGGATTGGGAAAAAGTGAATAATAAATAAGATAGCCATTTGATGTGACTAGTATACCATTGTATATCTCTTGTGGAATTTACTTCATAAAGAGTTATGGAAAGAGAGAAACCGATCCCAATTGTAGACCTTAATGGGTATCCGTGTACTTGTGGAAATCACGGCTGTCTAAAGACAGTGGCAAGTGCAACAGGTGTTGTCTGGTTAGACCGGAACTTTTCGGAAGAATTTGCAGTTGAATCAAAGCTCAAATGGTTAGTTGATGATGGACAAAAAGGAACTTCTAAAACTGTGTTTGTCCAAGCAAAACGTGGAGATAAATTTTTGTCTTTTTTTACAAAAAGCGATGCCTAGAAATAGCATCGCTTTATTTGTTCAACTATGGATTTGTGTTGAGCATCATTTATCCTTAAGAAATGTTTGATAAACAAAATGCTAACATTTTGCTAACGCAATGAAGTAAAAACCGTAAATTTTCGTTAAAGATGTTACAGTTAGAAAATGTAAAAACCTTGATATATCGCACTTTCAAGACATAACGTGTAAGATATTACACCCTCTCACCTTGTGGGCGGAATGATGTAAGGCCAAAAAGCCTAACATCTTCACCCAAACTGTGAAGTAGTGATGTAAAAAATTTATATGATTAGCAATAACCACTTCCTATAAAAATTAGGGAGTGGTTTTTTGTGTTATTGAAATTTGCTTATCAGGATTTTTTGGATGACAGACGCTTCAAGAATACGACTAAGACCAATATCAAAAATTACGAAATGATTTTGGCTAAGTTCATTGATTATGGCATTGAAAATCAAGTGGTTAATGTTGAAGATTTAGCTTACAGTCATGTTCGCCAGTATTTGTTAAAGTGCCAAGAAAAAGGTGACAAACCAAGTGCCATTAACACCAAGCTAATGAGAATCAGAGCTTTCTTGAATTACAGGTTGAATGTGAAGTCATTAAAAATAATCCAGCTAAAAAAGTCAAAATGCAGAAAGATGATGTTAAAATTGAAATCTTTTCGGATGAACAAATAAAGCAAATGCAAATTTCTACAGGAGGATTAAATAGCGTGAGAAAACTTATGTAGCGTATCGTGATTATCTGTTGATTGTTACTTTATTAGGAACAGGAATACGACGTGGAAAAATCATAAACCTTCAATGGTCATTCAAAAACTTTCCTGTTATTGGTAATAGTTTTTGATATAATTTTAAACATAAAAGTAATCTCTTATCCTTAAAGGAGCAGGAAAAAATGATAAATGTTATCAAAAAAGTTCTAATTATCACAGGAGCGGTTATAGGAATTGTTGCAGTTGGGTATTATTTGAATGCAATGTTCACAGAACAAAAACAAGCCACACAAGAAGCAATGGATGCACAACATCAAGCTTTAAAAGAAGCTGCTCTTAGCAAGAGTGACACACCAGCCATTGTTAGTTCAACAGCAAATGACATAACTGTAGAATTCACAGTAACAGAAATTGACAACAATGGCTACGTGCATGGTGAAAACCCAGACGGAAGCAAAGGTCAAGGAATAGTTTACTCACTCGATACGTTCAAGAAATACGGTATCAGTGACGTTAAGGTGGGTGATACAATTGATGTAACTTGGTCAATTGATGATTATGAAGCCAGCGATTTTACAAACGTTAAAAACATAATGCAAATTAATTCAAATAAATAAATGTCTTGCAGTTATCAAAATGAGTCCATATACATATCCACCTTTCACAATGGAGGATAACTATGAAACAGTTGATGAAATCAATAGCTTTATGTATTGCTTTAGTTTTAATGTTTGGTGGTTTTGCTGTGCTAGTTTTAAAGTCAATCACTAACCCTGAAGATTATACAAATGTATAATCTGCGATCACCACTCAAACCACGTGGAGTGTTGCGCGCTAATAGTTTTAAAAGAAGCAGGAGCCTGCTATTAAGGTTCCTGCTTCTTTTTGTTATTGAAGCAAAGTAGAGGTATTACTCTTACCGTTTCAAAATACTTTCATAAGTGATTTGATTATCAGCATCCAACCCAGATAGAATCGCTACTTTACTCTATTTTAACAGTGGGAACGTTATTTTTTTGGTACGATTCATCCAAAAACCTAATAAAAGTTAGGTAGCATCATCTGTATACTAAATATTTAGAAAATTTTAAAATATGGATACGCT
>JAUZQA010000346.1 GCA_030705665.1 Bacillota bacterium | reverse complement strand
TTTTGATTGAAAAAGACCCCACCAAAGGCGAGGTCTTTCTTAAGGCTGTGTTAAATTTGGCTGGTGATTTCCGCTCCAGGCACTTGCTTTCCGCGGGCGTGTCGGGGAGCCTCCTCGGCGCCTCAGGCGCCTGCGGGGTCTCCCCTGACCGGTACTCCCGCAGGAGTCAAGTGCCTTCCGCTCCAATCACCAACGTTAAAAAATCAACAATCCCCTGTAACACAGCCCTTCTCAAAAAACTATTTTTATGATCGGCAGCGATTAGGCTTTTAAAATTATTTTGCGTTTTTTACTGCTTCTAGTGCTGCTTCATAATTAGGGTGGTTTGTTCCTTCGCTGACATATTCAACATATGTTACAGTATCGTTGGAATCAACCACAAAAATTGCACGAGCTAATAAACGGAACTCTTGCATAACAACCCCGTAAGCCTCACCAAATGATAGATCGCGGTGGTCAGATAATGTTTGTACATTTTCAACTCCAGCTGCTCCACACCAGCGTTTTTGCGCAAATGGGAGGTCAACACTGATTGTTAAAATCTTAACATCTCCTAAATTAGAAGCCTCTTGATTGAAGCGGCGAGTTTGTGCATCACAAACACCAGTATCAAGTGATGGAACAACGCTAATAAGACGAACTTGTCCTTTTGTGTCATTTAATGTAACCTCTGATAAATCATTTGCTAAAACTGTAAAATTAGGAGCTTTATCTCCTACTTTAATTTCATTTCCGAGTAATGTAACTTTGTTTCCAATAAATGTAACGTTAGCCATTTTACATTCATCCTCCCTCTATTCTTATGTACATAGTAAATATATCCTCTTCATAATTTTTTTGCAATTATTTCGACTCTTTAATAAGAATGAATATAAAGAAAGCATACATTTAAACAGTTTTTTCCTGCTGCCCTTCCATGAAAAGAAGTTAATCTTCTCTGCCCGAAGATTAACTTCTTTTCATTTAAAAATCATGATTAGCTGATTGGGATTGTTGGTTCATTTGTTGCTGCGGCTGTTGTAATTGCTGGGAACCGTTTTTTGATTGGTCTTTATTGGAAAACATCTGTTGAATTTTATCAACTGCCTGTGGTGCTAGTTCTAAAATCTTCTCATAAAGATGGGTGCTTTCGTCAAGATGGAGCATTTTGACTCCTTGCGAATTGACAATTAAAAACGCAATCGGTGTTATGGAAACACCACCGCCGCTTCCCCCACCAAACGGGTGGTTTGATTGAGTTTGGCCCTGGCCTTGACCTTGGTTTTGTCCCTGGCTTTGTGATTGTTCAACTTTAAATTCACTGCCGCCTGCAGCAAATCCAAAGCCAACTTTTGATACTGTTAAAATGACACTTCCATCAGGAGTTTCAACAGGGTCCCCAATGATTGTGTTCACATCAATCATTTCCTTTAAACTTTCCATTGCTGTTGTCATCAATCCTTGTATTGGGTGGTCAGACATATTAGCTTCCTCCTCTAAGATAGAAATTTAGTTTTTTCAACTTGTCATAATGTTGTTGGGTTTTAAATGTGGAAAGCCACCCTTCCACCATTTCACAATCTTTAATCCTGCCAACATAGCATGCCCTATTCGAAACTGAAACATACATAATAAATCCGTGCTGGTGACCATCTGTTGAAAATTTGGCTGTACCATTATTTTGGGCATCTCTTTCATTCTTAAATAATTACTTAATACACCGATAATCGCCCCCTTAACTGACCAGAGCGCCCCGGCCGCAACCCCGGTATATACAGCATCACCCACCCCTATCGCAGATTGCCATTCAAACCTTTGGATCGTCACTTTTTTAAGGAAATTCTTAACAATGCTATTCAGTTGAAACACATGCTCAAGGATTTCTCTAAAGTTTTTTAAACTGTTAATGAGCTTTTGCGGGGTAATCTGCTTAACTTTTTCATTATTTTCTGTTTCCTCATTACTTTTTTCTGATTCCTTTAGAATGATGCTTGGAGAATTATCGTCTACTTTAATGAGCGGAATTTGTTTTTTAATGCGAATCAGCCCAAACCACAGCCTCATTTCAACTTTAAGATTATCATCATCTTTATGATGATAATAATTTAGATAGATTGTAATTTTTGAAAAAATGATAAGGATGAATAAGAACAAAAGAATGATGAGTATAAAGACCAGCCATTTCAATTCGTTCACAACCTTTCACTCTATTAGTATCCTCTGTAAGGAAAAAAATAAACCTCATTACCTTGCATAAAGAGATTTAAAATTCTTTAACAATCTTTGAACAGAAATTATTTTTATTTTTTTAAAAAAATGATAATATTATATCAATTGGGAATATTTCTTCAAATTACCTATTAAAATTCATTTCTCTCGGGAGGACTATATATGGATAATCGACGTAATATTTATTTTTACTACAAAAAAGATCCTGAAATGATCGCCACAGCAGCCCAACTTACTGAATTAGCAGATCGTTACGGTTTTACAATCGTAAAGGATTACAAAAAAGCGAATATTATTGCCAGTATTGGTGGTGACGGTACATTCCTTCAGGCTGTAAGAAAAACTGGATTCCGTGATGATTGCCTCTATGCAGGTGTTTCAACAAAAAACAGTCTTGGTATTTATTGCGACTTTCATATCAATGAAACATCAAAATTAATTGAAGCAGTCGAGTATGAACAATTAGAGGTTTGGCGCCGTCCAATTATCGAGGTAACTGTCGATGGGGTGACTTCTTTTAATTGCTTAAACGAATTCAGTGTCCAATCAGGAATTATTAAAACATTGGTAATGGAAGTTTTTATTGATAATATGCATTTTGAAACGTTCCGTGGGGATGGTTTGATTGTCTCAACACCTACTGGCAGCTCTGGTTATAATAAATCCGTTAACGGAGCAGTGGTAGATCCTTTAATTCCGTGTATGCAAATAAGCGAGCTTGCATCTGTTAACAGCAACCGCTATCGGTCACTTGGTTCCTCCTTTATTTTGGCCCAAGATCGTACATTAACACTCAAAGTTGTTCCAGAAGGGAACGACCATCCAACAATGGGAATGGATAATGAGGCCTTAAGTATTCAACACGTTGAAAAAATCCAAGTAAAACTCAGTGATAAAAAGATCAAAACAGTTAAACTAAAAGATAATTCCTTCTGGGAAAAAGTAAAAAAGAATTTTCTATAAACATAAAAAACCTTATCCAGATCTGGATAAGGTTTTTTCGCAGAACTACGTTGTTTTTAATTCATTTTGCCGAAGTTCGATACGGCGGATTTTTCCTGAAGTTGTTTTAGGAAGTTCAGCGACATATTCAATTTTCCGCGGATATTTATAAGGTGCAGTTAAACACTTTACATGATCCTGTAGTTCCTTCGTTAAATCCTCACTAGCATTCACATGGTCCTGCAGCACGATAAATGCTTTTACAATACTTCCACGGATCTCATCTGGACTGGCCACAACTGCACATTCTTTTACTAATGGGTGTTTGACAAGAGCATCTTCAACTTCAAATGGACCAATTGTATAACCTGAACTTATAATAATATCATCGCCCCGTCCTTCAAACCAGTAATACCCATCCTCGTCTTTTTTGGCTTTATCCCCTGTAAGATAATAATCTCCACGAAATTGGCGGGCAGTTCTCTCAGGATCTTTATAGTAATTTTTAAAAAGAGCTGGGGTCTCGATATGAACAGCAATATCTCCTACCATTCCTGCTGGACATATATTACCTTCTTCATCAATGATTTCGACAAGATTTCCTGGAGTAGGCTTCCCCATTGATCCAGGCTTTAATGTCATCCCTTTGGTAATACCAACTAGCAAAGTGTTTTCAGTTTGACCGTAGCCATCACGAACTTCAATATCAAAATGCTTTCTAAACGTGTCGATTACCTCTCTATTGAGTGGTTCCCCTGCTGAAACGGCATTTTTAAGATGCGGCAAACGATACTCGTTTAGATTTTCAACTTTAGCCATCAGTCTGTATTCAGTTGGCGTACAGCATAAAACATTAATCTGATACTTTTCAAGAAGAGATAAATAGGTATTTGGTTCAAATTTACCATGATAAACAAATCCAGTTGCCCCAGAACCTAAAACAGATAAAAAAGGACTCCAAATCCACTTTTGCCAGCCAGGTCCAGCAGTTGCCCAAACAGTGTCTCCCTCTTCAATACCCATCCAATTTCGTGCGGCTGTGTTTAAGTGGGCGTAGGCCCATCCATGTGTGTGAACAACCCCTTTAGGATTGCCAGTTGTCCCAGATGTATAAGATAAAAACGCCATGTCATCACGGTTCGTATTAGCTGTTTCTAGGGTACCGGAAACGCTTTCTATTTCCTCGTCTATAAAATCCCATCCTTCAACCTTTTGACCGATTGTAAATTTTAAAATATCGGAATTACTTTCAAATTGATCCACAAAGTCGCTATAGCTGATAACAGCTTTTACATCTCCATGTTTAATTCGATAACGCAGGTCTTTTTCACGTAGCATTTCGGAACAAGGGATTACCACCAGCCCAACCTTTAAAGCAGCCAGGTACACTTCGTATGCCTCGATTAGGCGTGGAGACATGATTAAAACAACGTCAGATTTTCTTAGTCCCTTCTTCAAAAATAGATTACCAATTTGGTTTACTCTTTTCACTAGTTGAAGATATGTAATCTGCCTTTTTTCACCAAATTCATTTACCCATTTTAAAGCTATTCTTTTTGGGTCCGTTGCAAAACGTTCAACTTCCGACACTAGATTATACTCTTTGGGAGCAATTAGTACTTCATTCTTCATTATATTCCTCCTTTTATACAGGTTTCATGAATATTATACAAAATTTTCAGAATAATTGGAAATTATTTTTTTAAGACTAACATAAAAAGAATATTTATTGGTTTATTGACTTTCAATAGGTCTGTTGATTGGCACTCCAGGCACTTCGCTTTCCGCGGGGTA
>JAUZQA010000345.1 GCA_030705665.1 Bacillota bacterium | reverse complement strand
GCACAATTTTTCACTCCCAGCTCGATAGGTGCATTTGGGCCTTCAACACCGAAAACTTTGACGCCCCAAGATACGATTATGCGTCCTGCCACAATGTACGGCATAAATAAAGTAGCTGGTGAACTCCTTTGTGATTACTATTATCGAAAATATACTGTAGATACGCGGGGACTCCGGTTTCCAGGTTTAATTTCATATGTTGCACCTCCAGGCGGCGGAACTACCGATTATGCAGTTGAGATTTTCTATGAAGCAATAAAAAGTGGTAAGTATACTTGTTACATCGAACAAGGAACTTATCTGGATATGATGTATATGCCAGATGCTTTAAATGCTATTATTCACTTAATGGAGGCTGATTCGTCAAAACTAGCGCATCGAAATTCATTTAATGTAACCTCGATGAGTATTGCGCCTGAAGACCTTGCAGAGGAAATTAGGAAGCATGTACCAGGTTTTGAGATCACTTTTAAAGTGGATCCGATCAGGCAAATGATTGCAGATAGCTGGCCAAATTCGATTGATGCTTCTGCTGCAAAAGCGGAATGGGGATTTAAAACAGAGTACGATCTTGCAAAAATGACTGTTGATATGATTCAAAAACTCTCTCTAAATGAGCAATAAAAAAAGGATAAAAGAGCTAACAAGTTATAGCTCTTTTATCCTTTTTTTACATATATTAATTTATCGTTCTGTGCCTTTACACGACCAATTATAGAAGCGTATTGAAGACCGCTTTGATGGAGATCCTCAACGTATTGTGTGGCTTCATCTGCTGGCAGTGAGACTAAGAGACCGCCAGATGTAACTGCATCGCATAGGATTAGTTGTTCTTCCATCAGAATATCTTCATAATCTACATCATTCCCTAGCCATTTATGATTAGACTTTGATCCTCCTGGAACTATTCCATCCCTTGCTAACTCCAGTGTACCTTCAAGAACTGGGACATCCTTTAAAGTTAGTTCAAAGCTAACTTCACTTCCTCTGGCCATTTCACTGCCATGCCCAAGTAGTCCAAATCCTGTAACATCTGTAACCGCATGTGGCTGGTATTTTCGTAATAGCTCAGCGGCCGTTTTATTTAACAGCGCCATAGTTTCAGTAACTATTTGTTCTTGTTCCGAGGAAACAACACACCTCTTAATTCCAGTTGTCATGATGCCAACACCAATCGGTTTTGTTAAAACCAAGAGATCTCCTGCCTGAGCACCAACGTTTTTCCAGACTTTTTGAGGATGAACAATCCCCGTAACAGAAAGGCCGAATTTTGGTTCCTGGTCATCAACTGAATGTCCGCCTACTGTTAATGCACCAGCCTCTTTTACCTTGTCAGCAGCGCCGCGGAGAATCTCAGTAAGCATCTCAGGACCTAACTTTTTAATCGGAAACCCAACAATATTCATAACGGTTTTCGGGTCCCCGCCCATTGCATAAACATCACTTAAGGCATTTGCCGCAGCAATTTGGCCGAACATATATGGATCATCAACAATTGGTGTAAAGTAATCAACCGTCTGGATTAATGCAATGGTATCAGTTAATTGATATACTCCAGCATCATCAGAAGTCTCATTTCCTACAAGTAATTCAGGAACAGATTCCTGTTTTGGTAAACTGCGCAAAACTTGCGCAAGGTCCTCTGGACCAATTTTACAGCCTCAACCAGCTTTAGTAGACAAGGATGTCAATCGGATTTTCTCTTGTTCACTCAATATGTCCACCTCCATGAATAAAAAATACTATTCCATTTATTTCCAGTATGTATGTCGAACAGGAAAAATTAAATGGGAAACTGAATTTGAAAAACTTTTATATTAGATCAGAAGTCTAACGCAGAACCACGCTGATCAAAGTTTTACTTCAATAGTATAACTCTTTCCGAGAAAAAGCGCACTGAAGAAACCATTAAGCAGTGATTTTTTTGGCCCTGTGAAATAAAAATGGGAAAAATAAATAAAATGCCCATGCAAAGGCATTTTTTTTTGAATTTCTTTTACTAAAATAGGGATATACTCTTGTATGATTAAGGTAATGTAATATAGCGATTTTTCCTGAATTCTTTATCTAATTTCGATATAAAGACTTCTAAAATGCCGTTATGAAAGGTAGCCATAATTTTATGGCAGTTGGCCTGGAAGGGGAATTCAATAGAACGTTTACGATTGTTTTGAACCCGATCGATCGGAAAAGCATTGTTTTTTACAGTTATCGATAGTTTCTTGTCCTCAACATATACTGTAATATCGGAGGAGCTATATTCTGGAAGCAACGCTTCTACGATCCATTCATTTTCTGTCTCATAAAGATCAATCCGAAATTGTGTTTGATCATAGTAGGATGTTAATGGATCGAGAAAGTAATTTTCAAGCCATTTTTCAATAGCGTCGTTATCGAAGGACTGGTCTTCATTGTTAGAATTCATCTTCATTCCCCCCTGCAGGTTTATTCTATTCATCTGCGCAATAATTGTGAGAATGTTATAATAGCTAGGAAAGAAACGAGAAGGAGTTTTGAATAGTGAAAGATTGGCTTCGCAGTATACCAGCTGTCCATGAGCTGCAAAATCATGCTCAATTTGGAACACTCAGTAAAGAGATGGATATTGATTTCACTGAATTAACTAAACAACTAAAAGATGTAATTGAAAAAATAAGAATTTCAATCTTAAATGAACGTTGGAATGGAGCAATTCCGGGAACAGAACAATTTATAAGTGAGATATTTCAAGAAGTAAAGAAAAATACCGTAAAACAAATGGATTACACGTTAAAAAGAGTTATTAATGCAACAGGTACAATTTTACATACAAATTTAGGAAGAGCTCGATTAAGTGACAAAGCGGTTACCCATGTGGCTGAAGCAGCAAAGAATTATACAAACTTAGAGTACAAGCTTGAAGAAGGTGAACGAGGTTCAAGGCATACCCATGTTGAGACACTAATTAAAGAGCTAACAGGCGCAGAAAGTGCAATGATTGTGAATAATAATGCTGCTGCTGTTTTTCTTGTTCTTAGAGCGTTGGCTGCTGAAAAAGAAGTAATTGTTTCAAGAGGACAGTTAGTCGAAATTGGCGGTTCCTTCCGAATTTCTTCAATCATGGAAGAGAGCGGAGCTAAACTTGTTGAAGTCGGTACTACTAATAAGACGCATTTGTATGATTATGAACAGGCTATCAATTCGGAAACTGCTATGGTGATGAAGGTCCACACAAGTAATTTTAAAGTTGTTGGATTTACCGAAAGTGTAGAAACAGATGAACTAATAAAATTTACGAGTAGGTTTGAAGATGTAATTTTTTATGAAGATCTTGGAAGTGGCGCTCTGTATGATTTTCAAAAACACGGAATAGGGGAAGAACCAGTTGTAAAAGAAATTATTGAAGCGGGTGCAGATTTAGTTACGTTTAGCGGAGACAAGCTTTTAGGCGGCCCGCAGGCAGGCATTATTGCAGGTCAAAAGCAGCTTATAGACCGATTGAAAAAACATCAACTAGCTAGGGTTGTTCGAGTTGATAAAATGACACTTGCTGCACTTGAAGGAACATTAATTGATTATGTAAGAGGGGACAAAGGGGTTCGAAATATTCCCGTTATCAGAGACCTATTATATTCTGAAAAAGAATTGGAAAAACGCTCTTCTCATTTTGTTTCTAAAATACTAGAAATGACCAATCATTATGAAATCAAAATCATACATGGAATGAGTCAGGTTGGCGGCGGAACAATGCCTGAGGTCCAGCTTCCGACAATATTAATCTCATTGAAGCATAAACGCTTAACTGCAGAGCAATTAGCAAAAAAACTTAGGACAGAAAACAAACCTGCCATTGTAGCACGAATTCAAAAAGATCAGTACCTTCTTGATTTAAGAACGGTTTCTTTGGAGGACGAAGAACTTCTGTTACAAGCACTACGAAAACAATAAGATAGAAAAGGTTGACCGTCACTGATAGGGGTCAACCTTTTCTATTTTACTTACATATCGTGATGTGTATTGTGTTTTGCCCGTGTATGCTGGCGGTTTTTAACCTTATGCGACCCGCTAAGCGGTTCTGGCTGTCCTGATTGTTTTGGAGCGTTTTTACGCATATCCTTACTGGTGTTTTTGTTTGTCATTTATCTTCACCCCTATCCATAGGATACGTATTGTTGTCTGTTTTATGCTGTATATAAGTTCATTCTTTAGCACACTTTATCGGTATAGGCTTTAAGATAGGAGTGATAAATCATGCAAAAAATGCCTTATCAAAAAAATAAACAGCAAGCATTTCAAGCTGCCCAACAGGGTGTAGAAGATGCAGAGGAACTGTATTATGAAATTGTTCGTGATAGTGCAAGCTACGGACATCAATTGCAACATTTGAAAAATGAAGTAAATGAGGCGTACCAGCAGATTGAAAATGCTCTTGAAGTGGCTTCTGAGCATCAAAAAACTCAACTGGAGCAGTTTCAGCAGGATCTTCAAAAAATGGTCTCAGAAGTCAATAGTTTTGAACAATGAGAATAGAAAACCCCACATAAATAAGGCAGGGTATCATTACCCTGCCTTATTATCCATTATTGATTTTTCTTTCGTTTCTTATTATTCATTTTTTCCCTTACGGTTAATGGTTCATTAGCTAATTCCTCATTGTAACCAGCGCCTTTACCTTGTCCTTGTGCAGCGTTCATGCCGGGAATAACATGATTTGACTTTTTTCGTGACAAAAAATCACCTCCCACAGTGTTAGTTTTTCCCCGCCGGAGAAAAAAAAGACGGACAATCACTTTTTTAACATAATAAATAAATCATTATTAAAATGTTCATTCTAAAGTAATCGAGGTAATAAAAATATGTTGTATAAATTAATTATTATTAAATTGTTCATTCTAAAAATAGCAGGGTAATATCAATATCTTTTCTAAAATGTTTTGGGACATTTCTTAGATTGTCTTATGTTAATGTTTTGTTTTGCTATTTGTTGTTTTTTTTT
>JAUZQA010000344.1 GCA_030705665.1 Bacillota bacterium | reverse complement strand
TTAAATGAAATTGAAACAGAATTCAATAAAACGAAGTTAGCAGAATTCACTGTTCCTGCTCATTCTTATGTATCCGTTGTTGAATTAAGCAATTATTTGCCGGCAACAGAGGACCCATATCAAAATCCGCAAATTTTAGCGCGCCTTTATCCTAAATTACCTAAAGCTAATTATGTTTGTTTTTATCCAATGGACAAGCGCCGGCAGGGGAATGATAACTGGTATATGCTTCCGATGGAAGATCGCAAAAAGCTGATGTACAGCCACGGGATGATTGGCCGCCAGTATGCCGGCAAAGTGAAACAGATCATTACCGGATCTGTTGGCTTTGATGATTATGAATGGGGCGTAACTTTGTTTGCTGATGATGTCCTCCAATTTAAAAAGCTTGTCTATGAAATGCGCTTTGATGAAGTAAGTGCACGCTATGGCGAGTTTGGTTCTTTCTTTGTTGGCAATATTCTAAAAGAAGAAAGAGTCTCAAGTTTTTTACAAGTATAAAATGAACAATATCAAGCTCTTAGCGACATGCTGAGGGCTTTTCTTTTTTCCACGGTCATATTCATCCCCTCGCCCACATACTATTTAAACAGTGATTGTTTCCAAAACTTCATTTCTTTTTTCCTAGCAATACAGGTCCTCATTAAAGAGAGGTGAGAATGTTAGATCTTACTTACCTGAGACCTTTGTCCCATAGAAAAAGAGAATATCATATAGTTATTTTTAGGAGGGATCTTCATGAATCAATATTACAATCCACAAGGATATCAAGGATATCCTAATGCGCCAAGGCAACAAGGAATGCCGTTTCCAAGTCAATCCGGCGGCTTTCCGCCAATGCAACCGCCAAGCGGCGGAATGCCTGGAGGAGGAATGGCTGGCGGGATGGGTGGCGGCGGTGCGGCTGGCAGCGTTCCAGGTATGCTGCCGCTTGAACAGTCCTATATTGAAAATATTTTAAGGTTAAATAAGGGAAAACTAGTTCATGTCTTTACCACTTTTGAAAACAACTCTCAATGGAATGCTAAGGAATTTGTGGGGATTATTGAGGCTGCAGGGCGCGACCATTTGATCTTGAGTGACCCGCAAACCGGCAAGCGTTATTTGATTCCGATGGTTCATCTTGATTATGTTACGTTTGAAGAGGAAGTTGAATATGAATCTCAGTTTGGCGGAGGCGGTATGGCTACTTATCCGCCAAGATAAAGCAGGAGGATGACCACAATTGGTCATCCTCTTTTTCATTATAAATGCTTTACAGCCCCAATGATCATCAAAATCCAAGCTGCTAGGAATGAAACGCCACCAAGCGGTGTGATGGCGCCTAAGATGCTGACTTTTGTCAGACTTAGCACATAAAGACTTCCGCTAAATAAAATGATGCCGATCAGCATCAGCCATCCTGACCAGGTAAATAGTGAACTCGTCGCTGCTTTACCAAGGAGCATGGCAACCGCTAAAATGCCAAGTGCGTGGAACATTTGATAGGTAACGCCTGTTTTCCAGATGTCCAAATAATGAGCATCCAGTCGATCCTTCAATCCATGTGCGCCAAACGCCCCTAAAGCCACGGCCAAAAAGGCATTAATCGCTCCAACAATAATAAAAACCTTCATTTCTTTTTTCCCCTTCCCCTAAAAATCAAATAGCGAATCACCGTTTGATTCTTCATCTATCACTAATTTTTTTGGCTGGCCGACTGGAATCAGCGGCTGCTGGATAAACCCCTGTGTTGATGCTTGTACTGGTGCTGGGAAATCCCTTTTGATCTGTTTTTCATCCAAAATGAGCTCGCACAATGTTTTAATCGAGTACACCTTTTCCCGCAAATTTTCCTCGTTCACGGTTGCTTTTGCCAATTGGAGCTCATCCTCCATTTTTGCTAATAATTTTTGAACGGAAATATTCATTAATCAGGCACCCCACAATCTCCATTTTATTGTACATGATCTAGACGAAACGTTCGAATGATATGGTTTCACTCCTTCAAACCCGATCGACACTATTTTCCTGTTCCACGTGAAACAAGTCGAAATCTGCATAAAAAAGGCTAATTCCCTTGGGAAATCAGCCTATACATTCTTACTCGCCTTCAGGGCGGATCATCTTTTCTGGTCGGACCATTTGGTCGAATTCCTTTTCCGTCAAAAAGCCGCTCTTTAATGCTGCTTCCTTCAGGGTCAATCCTTCTTTGTAGGCTAATTTAGCAATGGCTGCTGCTTTTTCATAGCCAATATGGGGATTAAGAGCGGTCACAAGCATCAGTGAGTTTTTTAGATTCTGTTCAATGACGTCCGCGTTAGGCTCTATGCCCTTTGCACAATGATCATTAAAAGAGTTGATCGCGTCAGCCAATAATACCACAGACTGAAGAAAGTTATAAATAATCACAGGTTTAAAGACATTTAACTCAAAATTACCCTGGCTTGCCGCAAAGCCAATTGTACTGTCGTTACCCATAACTTGACAAGCAACCATGGTCATTGCTTCCGTTTGCGTTGGATTGACTTTACCCGGCATAATCGAACTTCCAGGTTCATTTGCCGGAATTTTTATTTCGCCTATCCCGCTGCGCGGCCCGCTTGCCATCCACCTCACATCATTCGCTATTTTCATAAGGTCTGCGGCCAATGCTTTTAAGGCACCATGTGTAAATGTGATTTCATCGTGGCTTGTTAACCCATGAAACTTATTCAGAGCAGAAGTAAATGTTTTACCCGTCAATACGCTGATTTCTGCCGCAACTTGATCGCCAAAGCGGGGAGGTGTATTTAATCCCGTGCCTACGGCTGTGCCCCCAATTGCGAGTTCCTTCATGAACTGAACGCTTTGCTTAATCATTTCTTCATTCTTTTCAAGCATTCGCTGCCAGCCGCTGACTTCCTGTCCAAGGGTCAATGGGGTTGCATCCTGGAGATGGGTCCTGCCGATTTTAATGATATCTTGAAATTCCATTACCTTTTGCTGGAACGTCATTTTTAAACCTTCTAAAGCAGGCAAGAGGCTGTCCTCCACCGCGAGAACACCGGCAATGTGCATCGCGGTTGGAAAGGTATCATTGGAGCTTTGGGAACGATTGACATCATCATTGGGATGAAGTTTAAGACTGATTCCCTTTTCCGCTAATAACTGATTCCCCCTGTGGGCAATTACTTCATTTACATTCATATTCGTTTGGGTTCCGCTTCCTGTTTGCCAAACGGCAAGGGGAAATTGATCGTCCCATTTTCCTCTTGCAATTTCATCTGCTGCAGCTGTGATGGCCTCCACTTTCTCTTTTTCCATCTTGCCCAATTTTTGGTTTACAAGTGCGGCGCACCTTTTAATCATGGCCAATGCATGAACGACTTGAAGGGGCATTTTTTCGATACCGATCTTAAAATTTTGGAAGCTGCGCTGTGTTTGCGCCCCCCATAATTTGTCTGCTGCTACTTCGATCTCACCAATAGAGTCTCTTTCCATTCGACTTTTCATTATAATCACCTACAATCATATTAAGCTAAAAGAAGAGAGGATGCCACAATTAGACATCCTCATTAGTTTAAGCTTTTATTACCCTAATATTCTTTGATAGACGGACTTCGCATGGGTTAAATCCTTTGTACCGTGGATCAGAGCACGGCCATCTTTAAAAATCACGATGCGTTCGGGATTGATATCGACCGACAAGAGATATGGGTTCCCTTTCACCTGAAGTCCCAGGCTGCTGAGCTGCTTTGCAAGCTGTTCAAGGGAAAGCTCGCCAGGACTTGGCGGACGAATTTGTACCGTATCACGGCCGCACAGCACCGTTGTTTTTGTCATATTTTCAACATCTAAGTATGGATAGGTTGGGGTTTCTCCGCAGGATAAACACGCGGCAAACTTGGCCTTGGACATTTTCATCGTTGTATATTGATTGCGCCATAGATCAAAACTGACAAAGGTTGAGCGCACTGCCTCCCAGTCTTCGGCTAAAATTTTCAAGCTTTCAGCTGTTTGATGGGCAATCACCATTTGGACGGCAGGACCAATAATCCCACCCGTGTCACATGTCATACCTTGAAGCGGAATCGTTCGCAGCAAGCAATTTAGGCATGGTGTTTTTCCAGGGATAATCGTAAAACTCATGCCAAAGCTGCCAACACAGGCACCATAAATCCACGGAACCTTGTATTTTTGCGAAACATCGTTGATTACCATTCTTGTTTCAAAATTATCGGTAGCATCAATGATTAAGTCCACACTAGAGGCTAATCCCTCTAACACCTCAGGGGTGGCGTCGCCAATAATTGCTTGAACTTCAACCTCGGAGTTAATCGCCTTAAGGCGCTTTTTGGCTGCAGCCGCTTTCGGCAGCTTTTCAGCGACATCCTCTTCGGTGTACAGTTGCTGGCGCTGCAGATTGCTCTCCTCCACATAATCACGGTCAATGATCGTTACTTTTCCCGCGCCCGCACGCACAAGCACCTCAGCATTGCCTGAGCCGAGCGCCCCTGCACCAATGATCAGTACATGTTTACTCTTGATTTTTGCCTGCCCCTCTTTCCCAATTCCCGGAAAAAGAATCTGCCGTGAATAACGCTCGTTCATCTCAGCCTCCACTAACGGGCGGGATAAAGGCAATGGTATCTCCCTCATGGATGGTTTCATCATCTTGGGCAAATTCTTCGTTAATGGCCGTCATAACCGTATCCATTTTCTCCAGTTTATAGGTTTCCATTAATTCTGCTTTTAACTTAGCGACTGTTTTACCTGCAAGGTCCATTTGCACTTCTTCAGCACCGACGCTATCGCGTAAATGAGCAAAAAATAATACTTTATTCATGTAAATTCTCCTCTTGAGGTTTACCAGCCGGATAACTGACCGTTTCCAGCTGATTGCCAATCCAACTTTCGCCGTTTTCCCAATGTTCCTTTTTCCAGATTGGCACAATTTGTTTGATTCGTTCGATTGCGTAACGGTTTGCTTCATAGGCATCCGCGCGGTGCGGCGTTGA
>JAUZQA010000343.1 GCA_030705665.1 Bacillota bacterium | reverse complement strand
CGGGCAAACGACCGACATATACCATATTGTAATGCAGTAAAATCAATATAAAGCAATTGCAATTTACAGTCAAAAACATACACAAATACATACTTGCCAGAAGCAAATACGACCATAATCCTGGCTAATGGACCTGTCTCCATTGGTTGTTCCTTCCAGCGGGGAGCTTTCAGCCAGCTATATTGTTTAGTTGTATCTAATGTCTTGAAGGGTGCTTTTGGACCGGTATAATTTAATTCTGTCTGACCATTAAATGGATGTTTACCGACTCCATTTCATTTTTTCCCATCATAGGTATACCAAGAATGATCAATAAACTCTTGTACTTGTTTCTTATCTTTTAAGTCTATATCATAAATTTGGCTTAAGTTTCCATTCAGAATGATACCGCGAGGCATTCGATAGTTTTTCACATCATAAATATTCGTCGTAGAAAAATCACCGTAACATAAATAGTTATTTAATCCTCCGCCGTATGTCCAATCTTTATAGTACGAGCCGATTGTAAGTAAATCCGGAATATACACTTGATTGACAAACTCTTTAGCCTGGTCAATTAATTGGGACACATGCATTAATCGCTCAGCATTTACAGCATTATCGCTATCGATATCCAACGGCGTGGCCATTCCCCCGACAACATAATGTGGGTGTGGGTTTTTCCCGCCAAAAATGGTATGGATCTTTACAATTTCCTTTTGAAAATCCAACGCTTCCAGATAATGTGCAACAGCCAACAAATTTACCTCAGGAGGTAGTTTGTATGCCGGGTGACCCCAGTATCCATTGGCGAAAATACCAAGCTGTCCACTATCTGCAAGCTTTTTCACCTTATTTTGCACATCGGCAAAATATCCAGTTGATGAATTGGGCCAGCTGGAAATTGATTGAGCAATTTGCGATGTTTGTGCCGGGTCCGCTTTTAAGGCGCTGATAACATCTACCCAGTCAAGCGCATGCAAATGGTAGAAATGGACAACGTGGTCGTGAATATATAATACTTCATTCATAATATCTCGTATGAGATGAGCATTTCTAGGAATTTTAATTCCTAATGCATCCTCTACAGAGCGAATCGATGTAAGTGCATGGACGGTTGTACAAACACCACAAATCCGCTGTATGTATGCCCAAACATCACGAGGGTCCCGGTCACGGACAATTAGTTCCAAACCTCTAACGGATGTACCGGAACTAAAGGCATCGTTAATTACCCCATTTTCATCAATATCTACCTCTACTCGAAGATGACCTTCGATTCTTGTAATTGGGTCAACAACTATTCGTTCACTCATTATTCTCCACTCCGTTTATCGTCTCTCTTTTTCTTGACAACTGTTCCTGTTGCATGAACGGCGATTCCGGCGGCCGCTACACCAATAGCAGACAATCCAACTTTATCCGGATTGATTGTGGTTTGTGTACCTGGAACTTCTGCCCTTCTCGTGTAGAACGGTCCATTATCCCAGAATCCAGCTTCTGCACAGCCAATACAAGGATTTCCCGATTGAATTGGATAGCTTACTCCGCCATTCCAACGCATTTCCGCGCACGAATTATAGGTTGTAGGTCCCTTGCAACCAACTTTGTATAAACAATACCCTTGCTTTGCACCCTCATCATCAAAATTCTCCACAAACAGCCCTGCATCAAAAAAGGCGCGGCGATTGCATTTATCATGAATGCGGTGACGATAGAATGATGTCGGCCGGCCTAAACCATCCAATTCCGGCAATTTACCAAAGGTAATGATATAGGCAATGACACCTGTCATAACTTCCGCAATCGGCGGACAGCCAGGTATTAGAATCACAGGGGTATTACTTACATAGCTTTTAATTGGTTTTGCACCTGTTGGATTAGGATGTGCCGCGGCAATTCCACCCCAAGAAGAACATGACCCATAGGCAACAATTGCTTTTGCGCCGGCGGCCATTTTCATAAATGTTTCTTTCGCAGATTTTCCGGCAATGCTTAAAAATGCTTCATTATCCGGAAGACTGCCTTCAACCGCTAATATGTATTCACCTTTATAATTTTTCAAAACATCTTCCATTGATTTCTCTGCTTGAAAACCAGATGGTGCAGATAATACTTCAGAATATTCAAGTGAAATCATATCAAGTAAAACGCTTTCAGCTTTTGGTTGTGATGAACGGATAAATGATTCCGAACACCCAGTACAATCCTGGAAACTGAGCCATACAACCGGTACTCTGGAACCTGTTTCCATTGCTTTTACAACTTTACCGGATTGAGTGTAATCCAATCCAAGAGTGGCCGCTAACGCCGTGCACATTTTCAAGAAGTCCCGGCGAGTAAATCCATGCTCGATAACGGCTTCAAATACTGTTTTCTTTTTTTCCATCCGAATTCCGCCCCACATTTATTAAAATTGACACTGTTAAAAAATAACATATAACTATAACCATAGTCATGGTACATCTGAAATGTACACAAAAATTTCTTAGTTATGTTTACACCTTGTTTTTATTAAAAATAAAAAAATGCCTGTCACCACCCGAATACTGTCGAAGAGTTTTTCACAACTTTCGAGCAGATAAGGGTACTGACAGGCACTTACTAAACCTTATGCTTTCACGTGTTCTAGTACTTCTTTAAAGGTGCTAACTACTTTATCTACCTCTTCATAACTGATGTTCAGCGCAGGCTCTATGCGGATTGTTTTTGAATTAATCAGCGTCCCTGCTACAAGAATGCCGCGATCGAACATCCCTTTTGATACCTCATAGCCGAGTTCATCCTCATGGAATTCAATGCCAATCATTAAGCCTTTACCGCGGATTTCCTGGACCTTATCCTCGTGTCCCTTTGCAGCCTCCTTCAACTCTTGAAGGAAGTATTCACCAACGACAGCTGCCCGTTCCGGCAGATTTTCTTCTATTAAGACACCGATTGTGGCAATCGCTGCAGCGCAGGCCAGCGGGTTGCCCCCGAAAGTGGTCGTATGCATAAACGGATTTGGAAACCAGCTCTTAAATACTTCTTCCTTCGCTACAACAGCACCTGCCGGCATCACACCGCCGCCAAATGCTTTTGCAAGGCAGAGGATATCTGGAACGACATCATACAATTCAGCCGCAAACATTTTTCCAGTTCGGCCCATCCCAGTTTGCACTTCATCAAAAATCAGCAGGGCGCCGAATTGGTCGCAAAGATCACGCACTTCTTTTAAATAATTGTCCGGCGGAAGGATAATTCCTCCCTCTCCTTGAATTGGCTCAAGAATAACAGCAGCTACATCTTCACCCACAAAGGAACAGGTTTCAAACGTTTTGCGCATCATTTCAATATCGCCAAATGGCACATGGCGGAAGCCCGGAATGAGCGGCAGGAACGGTTTGCGGAACATCCCCTTCGCCGTTCCCGACAACGAGCCAAGGCTTTTTCCGTGGAACGCGCGGGTAGTCGAAATAAATGTTGTTCGCTCACTGTACATTTTTGCAAGCTTCAAGGCTGCTTCCACACTTTCCGTACCGCTGTTGGTGAAAAAAGCATATTTCAAATCCCCAGGCGTGATGTCAGCTAAAATCTTTGCAAGCATCGCCCTTAATGGGTCAAGCAAATCCTGGCTGTGAAGAGCCTGGTGCTTTAACTGATCGGTTACAGCCTTTACTACCTTTGGATTGCGGTGGCCGACGTTATAAATCCCGAAGCCTCCCAAACAATCAATATATTCTTTGCCGCTTACATCTTTAAAGCATGCGCCGCTATCAGACCATTCAACCGCTGCAAATTGACCATCCTTTGTAACGGTTTTACGATAGGATAAGAATCCCGGATTTACGTTCTCACGGAAGCCGTCAACCGTTTCCTTGGTGATCCAGGCAGCATCCTCTGCCGTAATTTCCTCTTTTTCTATTAAGCTTAAAACCTTGTTAATATATTCAGTCACACTCTTCTTTTGCTCATTCTTTTTATTTTGTGTTAAATCAATACTCATTTTGATTGTCTCCTTTTTATTTAATATTTTTTAGTTTGAAAACCAGCCAGTTGGCTCCACCTGTAAATTGATATTAATCTGTTTAATTTCCTGGAATTCCTCCAAGCCAAATGTTCCAAGGCTGCGGCCAATACCACTTTGCTTATAACCGCCCCATGGTGCTTCATTATAGGTTGGATGATACGAGTTCACCCAGGTAATCCCGGCGCGAAGCTTTTTAATCACGCGCAAACCTTTGGCTCCATCCTTTGTGAATACGCCGCCGGCCAGCCCGTAAACTGTACCATTGGCAAGTTTCACGGCTTCTTCTTCATTCTTAAACTTCTGGATGCAGACAACAGGTCCAAAAATTTCTTCCTGGACGATTCTCATATCCTGCTTCACATCGACAAACACAGTTGGTTCAACAAAGTATCCTTTATCCAGACCATCCTTGACAATGCGGTTGCCGCCGCAGGCAATAGTAGCCCCCTCTTGCTTCCCGAGATCAATATAATAAAGAACTTTTTCCAAATGCTGCTGGCTTACAAGCGGCCCCATTTCGGTGGCCGGGTCATTGCCCGGTCCTACTTTGATTTGCTTGGCTCTTTCAACGAAGCGGGCAACAAATTGATCATATATGCCTTCTTCCACTAGGATTCTTGAACCGGCGGAACAAACCTGGCCGGACCCGGCGTAGATGCCAAACAAGGCATAATCAACAGCGGTTTCAAAATCGGCATCAGCAAAAATAATATTCGGTGATTTACCGCCCAATTCCAGCGATACCTTTTTCATCGTGTCAGCCGCCGTTTTCATAATGTGCTTGCCTGTTTTCGTTCCGCCTGTAAATGACACCATATCCACTTCCGGATGTGAGGCAATTTCGTTCCCAACAACTGGACCCGCTCCCATGACCATATTGGCAGCTCCTTTTGGCAAGCCCACTTCTTCAAAAATTTCAAACAGTTTCTTCGGAGTAACAGGCGTTACCTCGGATGGCTTGAAGACGACCGTGTTCCCAGCGGCGAGTGCAGG
>JAUZQA010000342.1 GCA_030705665.1 Bacillota bacterium | reverse complement strand
GTTGATTTTGTCCAAGATCCTTATTTTTCTGACAAAACCGTAGAAAAGGAAAAAGGGATTATTGGTCAGGAAATAACGATGTATGATGACAACCCTGATTGGCGCTTGTATTTTGGGCTCATAAGCAACTTATATAAAAACCATCCTGTAAAAATCGATATTGCTGGAACGATTGAATCGATTTCTCATATTACTAAAGAGCTGCTGTACGAATGTTATCACACCTTCTATCATCCAAGTAATATGCTCTTGTTTATTGTTGGACCTATCGACCCGAAAGCGATTATGGACCAAGTAAGAGAAAATCAAGCCAAAAAGGATTATAAAGACCAGCCTGAAATTCAAAGGAAGTTTGAAGCTGAACCAGGGGAAGTAGCGCAAAAGAAACAGGTTCTTGAAATGAATGTCCAAACCTCCAAGTGTCTAGTTGGGATTAAAGCCCTTCATGCCGACTTATCAGGTGAGGCCATGTTGAAAAATGAACTTACGATGAATGTCTTGCTCGATTTATTGTTTGGGAAAAGCTCGGAAAATTATGATCAGCTTTATAATAAAGGACTAATTGATGAGACCTTCTCATATGATTATACGCTCGAACAAGGTTTTGGTTTTGCGATGATCGGCGGAGATACCCCAGAGCCAGACCAACTCTCAGAAGCCTTAAAAAGCATGCTTTTCGAGGCGAAAAACGGGAAAGCCTTTAGTGAAGAACAATTACAGAGGGCAAAAAAGAAGAAAATTGGTGCATTCTTGAGAGCGATTAATTCGCCGGAATATATTGCCAATCAATTTACCCGTTATGCTTTTAATGATATGAATTTATTTGACGTCGTCCCAACACTGGAAAAAATTACACTGAATGATATGGCTGCTTTAGCCTCTGAAATTATTGCAGAGGAACGCTTCTCCGTTTGTCAGGTCATACCAAAAAAGAAATAGACAAAAGAAGGCGTCGGAAATCGGCGCTTTCTTTTTAGGAAGAGGGAAAATCAATGAGGAAAAATGTGCTGATAACAGGGGCGAGCGGGGGGATCGGACAAGCGGTTGCTTTGAAGCTGGCAGCAAGCGGCTACAACTTATACTTACATTACAATCAAAATGCTGATTTAATTCGCAAGTTAATCGATCAACTTGCTCAATATAATGGTGAATACATTCCGATTCATGCTGATTTGTCAACATCTGATGGCTACAAAAAGATTGCCTCGGAAATTTTATCGCTGGATGGCATTGTTCACTGCGGCGGGAACAGTCAGTATGGAATGTTGGTGGATCTTGAGTTAAAGGAATTGGAAGATTTAATGCGCATTCATGTAATGAATCCGATCATGTTAACAAAAGAACTTCTACCGAAATTAACCAGAAAACAAACAGGCTCGATTGTTGTTATTACCTCCATTTGGGGACAAACAGGCGGATCTTGTGAGGTAGCGTATTCCGCCGCAAAAGGGGCCCAAATATCGTTTGTAAAAGCGCTAAGTAAAGAAGTGGCCTTGAGCGGCATCCGAGTAAATGCAATCGCTCCTGGTGCTGTCAATACAGGAATGATGGGCAGGTTCACGAACGAGGAAACTGATGAAATAAGTGCTGAAATTCCGATGGGGAGGATGGGTCGGCCTGATGAAATTGCCGCTGGTGTATGCTATTTATTATCAGAAGAATCTTCTTATATCACAGGACAGGTTCTGGCAATAAATGGCGGCTGGTATACTTAAGTGCTTTTAAAAAACTGTGCATATTTTTGCCCTCCTTTCGCAAAATAAAGCTGTACCATTTTATAAAGGAGGTTACAATAATATGTCTATGTTAGAAAACTGGGGTCAATGGGAAGACTTTTTGGCTGACCGTCTTCACCATGCGCAAAGTGCGGGAATGGATGATGATCGTATTACAGAACTTGCGTATCACATTGGCGGATACCTGCAAGATCATGTGGATCCAAAAAATGAACAGCAAAAAGTGCTTGCTGACCTTTGGTCTGTTGCAGATGAAAATGAGCAGCGCGCAATTGCAACCATGATGGTTAAGCTGATTCAAAATAACGGTTCCCAGCAATAGTATTTCAGCATACACCTGTATCATAAAATGTGGATAAGAAAAAGGATGATCATCACGGTCATCCTTTTTTGTGCGTTTTTAGTAAATTTTTTTGAACTTTTTGTAATTTTAAAGGTACATAGGATGAAAGTAGCAAATTAAGTAGAGTGTAAAGCAATTCGAGTCGTTGGAAAAAAGATGAGAGTGGAGGGATATCGATGAATACCGTGGAGTTTGAAAATGTTCGCTCTATCCATAAAGTACCTATGTCAAAGCTCCGTCCTGAGTTAGATTCAAACATTTTCTCCTTTGAAACGACAGATGACCTTGAAAGAATGCCTAATGAAATCATTGGGCAGCATCGAGCTGTACGAGCCATGGAATTTGGCCTGTCTGTTGAGCAAACAGGTTATAACCTGTTTGTTGTGGGTCCAACCGGTACCGGAAGAATGACATATACACAGGATAGTATCAATAAAGAAGCCAAAAAAAAGGAGACCCCTAATGATTGGTGTTATGTTTATAATTTTGACAATCCAGATCGACCGTTGATTATTTCGCTGCCTGCTGGAGAAGGTGTGATTTTTCAACATAAAATGGAAATATTGCTAATTGAAATTGAAAGGGAAATTCTCTCTACTTTTTCTAGTGAAGAATACGAAAAAAATAATAGTTTGATCCTTGAAGATTATCGAGCAAAAGTGGAGGATCTATGGGAAAAGACTGAGAGGTTTGCCTTGGAGCATAGCTATATGATTGAACGAACACCAGCGGGGATTAACACGATTCCATTGGTAGATGGAAGGCCGATGGAACGACAGGTATATGAACAACTCTCAGATGAACAAAAAGAGAGGATAAAAGAAAAGGAAAAGCAGGTAGATGAAAAAATCCGTGAAACCCTTTACCTGATGCGAAGTATTGACCAACAGCTCAGAAAAAATCTTGATCAATTTATGAAGCGGACAGCTGCCAATTCCATTGAAGTTCTCTTTCAACCACTTCAAGAAACCTATAAAAAGGTCCCTAGAGTCCTATCCTATTTAGAAGCTTATTTGCATGATGTTGTGGAGCATTTCAGCCTCTTCCTGGCAAATAATGAAGAGCAAAACAATATTATGAAAACTCTTACTGGATCTAAAGAACAAAAACTTCACCGCTACATGGTGAATTTACTCGTTAATAATAAAATTTTAAAAGGCGCTCCCGTTATTTACGAAACCAATCCTACCTACCATAACTTATTTGGTAAAGTAGAATATCAAGGTTCATTCGGGAGCTGGTTCACAGATTTTACGTTTGTTAAGCCAGGGGCGCTCCATTTAGCAAATGGCGGCTATTTAATCCTGCAGGCTACTGAATTGCTCCAGCAGCCATTTGCGTGGCAATTGTTAAAGAGGGCCCTGCAAAATGGAAACATCCAAATCGAAAATCCATATGAAGAGCGGGGGATTTTTCCAACTGGCGGGCTTAAACCCGAACCGATACCATTACATTTAAAGGTCATTATTATTGGCTCCTATTATTTATATGATTTGCTTTCGAATGTCGATGAGGACTTTCATAAACTTTTCAAAGTGAAAGTAGAATTTGATACGGTCATGGAAAAAGATGAAGAAAACAGCTTGAAAATGGCACGCTTTGTTAAAAACTTTTCAGATCAGGAAGGATTGCTTCCATTCCACCGCAAAGCCATTGCCCATGTGATTGATTACAGTTCCCGCCTGGTGGAAGAACAATCAAAGCTTTCTACCCGTTTTCAGGAAATCACCAAGATTCTTGTTGAATCAAGCTATTGGGCTAAAAAGGACAATGCCCTTTATGTCGATGATAAGCATGTCCATCAAGCATTATCAGAACAATTTAAACGCTCCAATCATGTTGCGGCACAATATCGGGAAATGATCAATAAAGGGACAATCATGGTTGACACGGAAGGATTTCGTATTGGGCAAATTAACGGGCTAGCTGTAATGGGTACAAGGGATTCAGTCTTCGGCATTCCAACGAAAATCACTGCACAAACCTTTGTTGGCAAAAGCGGTATCATGAATATTGAACGTGAAACAGCATTGAGTGGACAACTCCATAATAAAGGGCTCTTGATTTTGACTGGTTTTCTCTCAGGCGTATTTGCAAAAAATTATCCAATTCCTTTATCTGCAAGTATTACCTTTGAGCAAACCTATTCAAATGTTGATGGAGACAGTGCCTCAAGCACTGAGCTTTATGTGCTTTTGTCATCGCTGGCGGATGTGCCAATTGACCAGGGGATTGCTGTAACAGGCTCGGTTAATCAATGGGGAGAAGTGCAGCCAATTGGAGGGGTAAATGAAAAAATTGAAGGTTTCTATCAGATTTGCAGAGAAAAAGGGCTAACGGGAAAACAGGGAGTCATTATCCCAAAACAGAATGTCAATAATTTAATGCTTGAGGAAGAGGTCGTTGAGGCCGTGAAAAATGGCATGTTCCATATTTGGGCGGTTAGCCACATTGCCGAAGGAATCGAAATTTTAACAGGAATCAATGCAGGGAATATCCGCAATGAAGATGGCAAATATCCTCCAGGATCCATCTTTGCATTAGTAGAAGAACGGTTTAGTAAAATGTATACGGCAGCCAAAAATTTAAATAATAAACCATATGATCAAGTAAAAGTGACATTATGATTTATGGAGAATGGAGGAACAAAAAAAGGATGGCCAAGCATTTTGGCCATCTTTTTTGGCTAATAGAACGTCCAATCATTTTGGTTTTTAGATAAATAATCTTTCTCTTTGTTTTTTCTTCCATCTTCTTGCAAAATCATTTAATATAAGGGATAGAAAAAAGAACTTAAGAATTTTGTCGTTTCTTGTTGAACACAAAACCGATGGGGGTTTTTTTATGGAAAAGAAAGAATGGTATTTCGAATATGAGATTCAAAAAAACCGTCCTGGTTTATTAGGGGATAT
>JAUZQA010000341.1 GCA_030705665.1 Bacillota bacterium | reverse complement strand
ATATACGACTCCCCTTTTCCTATTACAAAATAAAAGAATTTATTGTTATATTTAAAAACGATTATATAGCTGCCGTCCTTCTGCTGTTTTCCCATTATGGGGTCTGCATTTTCATGTAAAATAACAGATGGTCCTGTCCATGGGAGGCCCTGTGCTTGGTTATTTCTTTTCCAAAGCCCAACTCCCCCGCCTTTTAATTTACAAACTACCACAAATTGTCCGGAATTATTTTCAAAAAATACCGGATTTCCTATAACACCCTGAGCAAACGTCTCACTTTTATACCACTTCCTGCTTGGATGCCTCCAATAGTGAGTTAACGAAGAATTTGAACGAACAATAAGCTCTAAATTGCCAAATTTACTTTTGATTGGAAGAGAAATAGAATAATTATTTGAATTTTCCTCATGCCATGGATATTCCTTGCTTTTGTATTGTTTTGTTTTATTATCACCTTGAATATTTAGGATTAGTTTTCTTACCGAGTTATTTTTTTCTCGAATCACGGGGTGACATAGAAAACCGCTTTGAGTGCTATTTAGGCAGGAAAGCATTTCATTTACTGTAATATAAGGACGATATCGGATCATCCTTGCATCCATTGGATTTGGATATTTTTTTATCCTAAACCCAAGCTCATTTGCCATATTGACAAAAAGGATTTCATCCGAACCGAAGGATACTGTTTCCAATAAAACTTTTTTTAACTTTTTCTTTCTATCTGGTTGAAGTAATGACTTAACCAGTGGTCTTGAAATAACCTGGCCAACATTAAAAACGCCATAAAAGGGATTTAGATTAAATAATTCTTTCCATCTATTATTGTCCTTCTGCAGTTCTTTTCCTATAAACCAATCTAGTTCTGGAATCCTAAGCAGGACCGCCATATAATCAGTATCTTTCATTTCAGTTTGAATGAATTCTTCATATCCTTTTCTATAAAACAATGCATCTGAATCAATATTAATAAAGTATTCATATTGAACACCCAATTCTTCTAACCATTCCATGGTCTCCAAAAAATAGATGGTCGTCCACCCGTGATTCAATTTTCGGCTGGAAGGGCAGACGGGAACTCCTAAACCATCACAAAGTTTTGGATCATCTCCTCCGTTATATAAAACAATTGCACTATTAGGGCAATAGAATCGAACATTATCAATTAGTTGTTTGACTAGCTTCCTATTTTCATGAACAAGGATAGCAAAACAAATTTTACTTTCGGGCGAATGAATCCATTCATTTTCAGCAATATTATTTTGTTTTTGAGGTCTTCCCAGTTCACTGTTCCGTTTACGAATGAGCTTCATCATTTCCTCTTTATTTCCACTTGCAGAATGATAACGATAGAGAAGCTCAGCATTCTCCTTTCCATGTGGATTTGTTTGATAGCTTGAACTGGGGTGCCATAAATGATAGACTTCACCTTCAATTTTTACATTTTCACCACAAATCGTCCGAACTGCATGGGAAAAAGCATCATCCTCTCCTCCCCAACCAATAAACCGTTCATCAAAACCACCAACTGCTTCAAAATTCTCCTTAGGAATAACTAATAGTTTCCCGGCGAATCCTTCATAAATCCAATTTGCCTTTTTACACTCCTCTGGCTTTACATCAATAGGCCATTTTGGAGATTCTTGAAATAATCTTTTTGTACCTGACTTTTCAATATTGAAGATTTCAGTAAAAGGAACTACCCACGCTGCCTCCTTAAGCAATCTAACAGCCTTAACAATAATTTCAGGGTCATAAATGACATCCGCATCCGCTATTACAAAAATATCTCTTGTAGCTCTTTTTGCCGCTGAATTTACAGCCTTGGATTTATTAATTTCCATTCCATCAACTGTACCGATACATAACTCAGCCTCAGGCATAACACTAGTATAATACTTTTTGATCCATTCAAATGCCTTCGCTCTTGGACCGTGGTCCGTTTGGAAAGGAATAATGATTGAAATTTTTTCTAACACTACAATTCTCTCCTTTCTATAAAAAACTACGGATTTGTTATTTTTTACTCATTATATTCATCAGTTCTATATAATCCCTTAAAATACCAATATCGTAACGGTCACCAGAAATGATCTTTCCATATACGGACTGCTTTTCCACCAAGCCTTTGATAGCATCTGTCAATTGAATTTCCTCGTCAACACCTTCATTTGTGTCCTCTAAACATCGAAAAATCTCAGGAGTAAAAATATATCTGCCGATAACAGCCATATCTGAAGGAGGGTTTGATTTAGGTTTTTCCACGATATTTTCAATTTCAATAAGCTCCGTTTGATTCGCTCCCTGGATAACCCCATAGTTTTTTAATAGTTCCGGTTTTACTTGCTTTAATCCAATCACACTGCTATTTGTTTTTTTGTATACATCAATTAATTGTTTAAGAGCTGGAGTTTCCCTTGTAAGAATAAAATCATCCGGTAACAGTACTCCAAAAGGCTCATCTCCGACAAATTCTTTTCCAAGTCGTATAGCATCTCCAAGCCCTTTTGCATATGGTTGTATTACGAAAGAAATATCTATCTTTGGAAGTTCTAAATGTTCAAGCAAATATTCTTTATTTTTGCATCTTAAAAAAGCCTCCAACTCCAATGAACGATCAAAATAGTCCAAAATTATGTTTTTTAATTTCGAGGTTACGATAAGTAATTGTTCAATGCCTGAATTAACTGCCTCGTCAACTATATAATGAATGGCTGGTTTTAAACCTAAAGGAAACATTTCTTTAGGTATTACCTTTGTTATTGGGAGACTTCGAGTACCATATCCTGCGGCAGGGATAATTGCTTTCCTTACCATTACCTTCCCACCTTCTTTGATAGTTGTTTAAATTTTCTTTTACCTAGCAAAAAGCACTTTAATGTTCGACGATTTCCGCCTGATCCCTCTAGAGTTTGATAATGCTGGTGGAAAAAATTAGAGTTGTCTTATTATTATGTAAATGGAGATGAACGTGAAACGGCTTGTATCATAAGCAAAAAAACTATTTCTGACTTGATTTAGGAGAGATGTAAAGTGAAACTGGGAATTATGTGCGGGATACCGCTTAGCGGGAAAACAACGTACGGTAAATTACTGCAAACACAAGGCTGGGTGCGAGTATCTCTTGATGATATCAGGCTGGCATCGCATGGCCAAATATATAAAGCTGAAGCCGAACCACGCGTGTGGGAAAGTGCAGAGCTTATGGTCCGGTCATTGCTCAAAAGCGGTCATAAGGTAATTGTGGATTCCACTAATAGAACCAGAGAACGTCGTAAAAGATGGATCCGTGTCGCGAAGGAATTTGGTCTCACTTTAACAATTTTTCATGTTGATACCGATTTTGAAACCTGTAAAAAACGTAATAAAGTACTGACTCGCCTGCCAGAAAATGTTTTAACACAAATTTACAAAGAATTCGAAAAGCCAACCTCACAGGAGGGAACCATTATTAAGGTTGTTTAGGAATATTTATGCAGACTGGGAGGCGGTAAAAATTGAAAAAATATATATCTTTTGATATAGGTGGAACAAAAGTAAAGCATGGACTGTTGTTTGAGAACGGTTCTATCCTTTCAAAAGGTAACTACGATACGCACTGCACAAATCTGGAATTATTTTTAAAAGATATTGTAGATACAATTAATATGTATAAGAAAAATCATCACATCAGTGGTGTTGGGATTAGTTTACCAGGATATATAAATCCCGATATAGGCTATTCAGAGCTCGCAGGCTCTGTAACAGCACTAAACAATCAGAATCTCAAAAGTTTATTAGAAAAAAAAGTTTCTCTGCGGGTTGAAATTGAAAATGATGGAAACTGTGCTGCTTTGGCTGAAAAAATAAGCGGAAACGGAAAAAAATGTTCTGATTTTATTTGTATAATACTAGGAACTGGTGTTGGGGGGGGAATTTTTATTAATGGGAAGCTTCTGCGTGGTCACAGCTTCAGGGGTGGTGAATTTGGTTATATGATTACCCAAGCCGGCAGGGAGCAATGTGATATTTGGCATTGCAATGCCTCTACTGCTGCCTTAATTCATTCTTATAAAAAGCTCAAGGGTATTAGTGGCTCTGAAAACATTAAGGGAGAGACGATTTTTTTAGAAGCGGTTACTGATCCTTCGGTAAAAAGACTTATTGATGACTGGGCAAGAAACATTAGTTATGGAATTTTTAACCTTGCGGCTACCCTAAACCCGCAAAAAATTCTCATCGGTGGCGGGGTCTCTTCCCAACAAGGTTTGTTAAGTGCTATTAAAAATAAACTTAACCAGATTCATTGGTGGAAAGATATTCAGGTTCCGGTTGAGAGATGTAAATACCAAAATGACGCTGGAATGATAGGAGCCCTGTATCATCTCATACAAAAACAGGCCAGATGACCTATAAGTTAAGTTAAAGCGCAAACTAAGAAGAAAAGTAAAAAAGAACTGCAGCCTATTATCTACAGTTCTTTCAACAGCAAATGATGTGATGAAGTATATTTTTGCCTAAAGTATATGGAAGTCTTTCGTTGCCAATTCGGCAAAATTATAGTTTAAGTCACAAAGACAAATAAAAAACCACCAAATATGTATTTGGTGGAGACGGTGGGAGTCGAACCCACGTCCAAAGATATCGGCACTTAAGCTTCTACGAGTGTAGTCGACATATTGGCGCTTCGCTGATTCTTTTGCCTATCGACAGGCGTCCGATCAGCTAGCCTGGTTGTTCTCTTCCTTCATCCTCAGGCGGTGGAATCCGGCGTAGCCCACTAAGAGTGAGTCCCTTACCCTACCACATGGGCGATGGAGGGAGGAACCGCTAAAGAGCTATTAAGCTGCTAAAGCGAAAGAGTTTTGTGTTTTGCCAGTTATTGGCTTTGACGTTTTAACGAGGCCGATCCCCTCGACTCGCAACCTAAGCTCGAACTACCCCTGTCGAATCCGTAGCGTCCCCATATAAAATGGTCAACTGCTTAATTAGGCAAGTTTGACGTTAGGATACTCAAGAATACT